>NZ_CP011133.1 GCF_000981805.1 Citrobacter amalonaticus Y19
ATATGCGTATACTTTACGTATAATGCGTAAAATGATGCTCTATGCGTACAATTGTAACGGCAATCAGATTGAGACGCTAACATTCTATTTTCTTTTTTCTGTTTTTTGCGATCAAGAAACTCAATTTATGAGTCGGTCATTTCCACCGCTGGCGATTAAGGGGGTTAAGTAACCCACGGCCGGGCAGAACCCGGAGAGGCTGGCTGGCGATTAAGGGGGTTAAGTGACTCACCTGCCGGGCAGAATCGGAGAAGCTAGCTGGCGATTAAGGGGGTTAAGTGACCCACGGGCCGGGCAGAACCCGGAGAGGCTGGCTGGCGATTAAGGGGGTTAAGTGACTCACCTGCCGGGCAGAATCGGAGAAGCTAGCTGGCGATTAAGGGGGTTAAGTGACCCACGGGCCGCGCAGAACCCGGAGAGGCTGGCTGGCGATTTGTGAAACAACAATAAAGTTTGTCCGCAGACAATAAAGATTGCCCGTAAGAACGTAAAAATACAATAAAGTTTGCCCGTAAGAGCATGATGCTTGTGCTGGAAGATTATTCCACTCGCTGAAAGTTGAATTCAGTCATGGTGAACGCTTTAATCGGTTGGGAATTAGTGCTAACGACGGTGTTAATTTGGAAGAGTGCTAATACAATCGTTGGCGCTGTCACATTGCCCGTAGCGGCCTCAGTAAGAAAAGTTCGGCAACAGAACCTCGCTTAGGGGGATGTTCCCTTTAGTGGATGAAGACCAGTTCATGCTTACGGGCAAACTTTATTGTCTGAAAAGCGCCTTACGGGCAAACATTAATGTTATCTCACACGATTAAGGGGGTTAAGTAACCCACGGGCCGGGCAGAACCCGGAGAGGCTGGCTGGCGATTAAGGGGGTTAAGTGGCTTTAGCACCGGAAGAGATCCCCGTGCCAGCCATCGTTGAACAAACAATAAAAAAAGCCTCCGAATGAGAGGCTTTTGGGTATTTAATAGAATCAGGCCAATTCGTCAGGGTCGGTGATGGCACTAACGAAGAACTCCGTGCGGTAATCATCCCCCCATCCCAACCAAACAGATGGTGACCCCTCTTTTGCCAGCGAACGGTCACCCGTCATGCTGTCCGCTTTGACAGAAACTGTCACGCATTCTTTGATAGTATCGGCTTCGGCAACCAGTCCAGTACTCTGGGTTTCAAATCCGGCAACTACGACAACTGCTTCCGGGTCGTGTAGTTGAAGCTGAGCGATAAGCTCCTTAACTTTCATTTTGTTCCCCTGCGGTAGTTTTATTCAATTCTACCACGCCAGATGGTCAGGCGTATAAATGCTTGCTGTACAGCTCGAAAGCTTCATCATGTTCCAAATCGTCCAGGATGACGATATCAGGGCCATGTTCTTTTTTGATTTGAGCAATGTATGAAGCGTATTGCGTCTGGGTTTTATACCCCACGACCCACAGTCTGCTATCGCGTAATACACAGATTTTCTTGCGGTACACCCGCTTAAAACTTGATTTAGTTTTGCGGTTGCGCTCTTCCAAACCGACCAGATGATCGATTACCTCAATCAGATTAGCGTCAGTGAAATATGGTTTACCATTGTGTTCACCAAGGCAGATTGGCAAAAGCCCCTTTGCATAGGATTCGGCCTGAGTAAACAGATCTTTTTTCCCCGACTCGAAATTAGCGCAAGTTTCGCCACCATGCCCATCATTCTCAGCTGTACCTATGCTCAGACCGTCGAAAAGGATTGTCGCGTTAAAGCAGACAGTTTCCTGGCTCATGCCAGTGTAGATTTTCAGGCCTTTCAGTTTGATTCTTGTTTGAGTGTTCATTGTGCGTGTTCCCCGTTTATTGTTTGTTATTCCATTGTCAATCACGTTCAGCTGGTGACGAAGTGATACGGAGAAATATTTAATAGGTCGCCTGATAGCCGGGCTGGTGGCAGCCGCAGCCCGTAGTCAGTACTTCGGGATCGTTCTTCCGAAAAGCTACCACAGTCTCCACAGCGTTTTGGGGGGGTTAACCCCCATACGCTTTGAGACTTTGCCCTGGCGGGCTGAGAATTCGCCTAATCGCCCCGTGAGGGCGCTATTCGAATTTACATGCCGTGCCAGCTTCGCCTGAGACCGAAGCTTTAGACGGCTTTTGCCCGCGTGGCGGGCAGACATGTTTACGTGCGCATTGCGCACGATTTTCTTCGGCTACAACTCAGGGTTGTGCTGGGGATTGGCTTATTGCCATATTCTGCAACGACGATGGGGATGGCTGGCTGGAACGCGAGGATTTAAATCAGACTCTATATCGACTGATATCTACGACGGTGTCAGCCGGATCTGTTGCCAGCTTACAGGTCACTTGACCTTCCTGATCCAGCATCAGTGTTGCGGTTAACGGTTCATTTTGAGCATCGATTACAGTGACATTCACGCGTAACCGTGTTGGGAGCATCATCAGAATTCGCGTAGGACTCTCTGATAATGACACGTTTCTGGCTTGCAGAACCGCTAAAACTCTCTTCATTAACTCTGCCTGGTCGATCATATAGTCACATGCCACTGGATGTATTGAGATGAAATCGTGCCTACCGCAGGGCTGCACGAAAGATATAAATCAGTATGACATGCGGGCCGGACTCAAACCATCAATTACTGGAACCAGGCCGAAGATACCGCTCTGCATTTCTTTGTGTTGAATTTACATGATTGTTATTTTGTGAATTATCTGTCCTTTATCATTCACTGGTATCACTTAAATTCAAAGCGAACAGGAGATGATTGGATTGAATGTCTATTAAATGTGAATTACTAGTGCGTTATGAAATGCGGTAATCTGATTTTTCTGTTTTGATATGGTTTTTATGTGAATTATCGGTGAATTGTTTGTGCGCTACTAATCTCCATGTTGCCTTGCTATTTCAATAAAGAGATTGAATAGGGCAGGGGGATGGAAGAGGGGAGAGGGCTTATTCAGCTGGCGCGTTCACCATAAATTCAAGCCATCTTGCCCGGAGCCTGTTTTTATCCAGATTGTAGATCAACGGTTTTATACAGACCCCTTCATACTCAGGGAACTCTATACCGCTTGCGAAGTGAACCTGTAGTGTATCGGGATCAATACCCATCATGTTTGTGTCAAACAGGCGGTGGAATGTTGGTGATAGCAAAACGCCGTTACTGGCGTTATAGCAGCCCGCTACGGATGTTGGTTCAATATGTGCTGCCTCCAGTACACCGTTGAGGTGTTTACCCGATACCGCGCACCGGCTTCCAAAATTCTTTTCCACCAGTTCACGGAACTGAGACTGAACATGCACATCACGAACGCTTACCTCACGGCGGGTACTCGGTGAACGCATACGAATATCTGCATGGGGGAGGTGACCACGCGGTAATGGCAATACTGCCGGTTGCTCACCCATTACTGGATTTTGCTCCTCGCAGTAGATGTCTACGGACTCCATTAAACGGGATGTGTCATTACCAAATCGGCGAGTAAACCAGAGCCTGAAATGAACCAGCCGTGATGCAGGAATTTTGTTTCGTACATATTTCTGAGCATTCTCCTTTTCGACTTCAGTATCGAGTAAAGCCAGGCGGGCCTGAGAAGAACGAATTTCTTCCTGGTCTCTGAGATATCCTGCTAGCAGGCAGTCATTGGAACTATGATGTTCGTACCGTCGTGGATAACCTGATCCTGTTTCTACCACGCCAAAGGCTTTGTACCTGAACATTCGGGGAAATAGCTTAAGGGCTACCCGGTCATTTCGTCGGGCGAGGGATCGAATCAGATAAGTGATCTCCTGCTCATGGTCAGAATACTGAGTTGATAATAGAACGCGTCGAATTACCTCTGTTTTATCTATACCTGACATTATCCCCCTGCGAATGACACCACGGAGGTGAGCCTTATGTCTTGCCCCATTAATTAGACCGAACTCCCGGGACAAGCTGACATATTCTTTCAGCTGGTGATGCATGGGGTCAGTAAACGCCTCTGGAGGAATCGCCTGGTATGCTTCTGAAGAAAATAGTCGGAAAGGCATTTCTTCCGACGCTATCCACCCTTCTCGTCGAAGCCGAATAATCGTCATAATGAGATGTTCGATACCGGGCATATCAGGCTCGATGTACAGCGTCATCAGAGTGTTCGTCATTCCAGTAGAAGGGCTGGCAGAAGGTGGCGTGTTGCTCATAGGGTAAGGTACTGCCTGGACGTTGAGGAAGCGCTTATGTTACGGAACTAACGCTGAGGGTTTTTAGCTCCCGTTGCGAACGGTGAAGTTACGGGCAAAAAAAATCCCCGGCTTACCGGGGAAGTTAACATTCACCTCCAGAAGGGTTGGAGGCAAAGCCGGTTGGGCGACCGGCCACAGGGAAACTACGGCTTAATGCCGAGAACCACACCGCCATAGACCAGGTACATCACGATGGCGAACAGCATGAAGAAATGGGTTACCGGGTGAGCCAGCGCGGCTGCTGCCGCATGGCTTGCGTTGAGCTTCAGTGAGCCAAAAGAGTGATTACGAACAGCTTGTGCTTTCATGGGTCGCTCCTATTAACGGGTACATGTTGTGGCTTCTGTATCCAGTATCTGGGGAGTGACTCAGGTGACGAAGAAAACGAGGGTATAAAAAGCCATTTATTTTCAGAAAGATAATCTCGGTTTCGTTTCGTGTTATGCTTGCTTTTCCGGGCACAAAAAAAGCCGTCAGGCGAACCGGACGGCTTTTAGAAAACAGGCTTTATACCGACATATCAGCGGGTCATGTTTGCAGCTTAACCCCCTTAATCGCCAGTGCATTGCCACCAGCAGTACGAGGACTAACGCTTAAATATCGTAGCGGCCTTCTTTGATTTGCTGGAGCTGTTCAGCCAGCGCCTTCGCCAGTGGTTCGGCCTCTTCTTCGTCATCCAGATTGTCGACGAGCGTCAGATTTGACTCACCCGGACGGCGGGCATAAACCCCATACGCTCGTTGCCCGGTGATATCGGTGACGGCAGTCTGAGAGTGATCGCAGATGATATTGCCGTGTCGGTCTACCGGCCCGAAACTGATGGCCTCATAATCCGCATCGTGACCCAGTGGTAGATCACGCATAACAAACAGGCGCAATGGGGCAACGTCATACTCTGCCCCACATTTTGCGGCCACATCCAGCTCGTTAATTTCGCGGAGAAAATCCTTCGCGACTACGGAATCAGAATGCATCCGGTAAATGGTCGACGCGGCCCAGATTGCACCGGCATAAAATTGTGAATCTTCTTTTGTCATTTAGCACCTGCTCTTAATTGTCATGGGTATGCCGGTCGAACGGTATCGCCGCGCTGACCGTCAGTATACGGTTATTTCCTTTGCGCAGCTGTCGCACTGGTATTCGTTGATACCGCCTGTTGCAACCCAGTTTTGTGCTCCGCATCGGCAACTAAGCAGATGGCGCATACCAGGAGCAAGCGCCCGCTCTGAAAACGACTCAACCGGGACTTCGCCCGGGTAGTAGTAACCTTTTATCAGCTTGTTGCATGAACGCCCGTCAGTGTCGGTGTAATGCAGATACACCTTCCGGGTATAAATCATACCGGAGTCAGTGCCGAACTGCGTTTTCAGAAGCATACATATCCTCCAGACGCTGAACACATTGTTGTGCGGCCTTATCAAGTAGTTCAGCCGTGGGTTCATCATAGATGCCACGTACCATCAGGCCAAATATTTCCGGGTCTACAGACAGATCGTACATGCATACGCGAACGCCAATCGCTGTACGTAGCGCGTAGACATGGCGGTTAGGCTTTCCGCCGATTCCGGTGACCGACGCGACATTCTCAAAATTACCCGGGTTAACCAGGTTAATCACGGGGCACGATATACACTCAGGGATCCGCTTCAGACCCACCGCATCCAGATACAGGCTGCGGCCCACCTTCAGGTTTTTTGGCAACGCCTGTAACGGCATGGCTTCGAGGGCCAGATTTTCTTCAAGATGCAGGTTATCCGGCAAAGTGGTAATGCGGGTGTTGGATAGCATCATACTGCCAGCGACTTTCAGCGTTTCCGGCAGGTAGGCGATATCAGTACACATGATGTCCAGAACTCGGCCCACCGTAAGATTTTCCGGCAGATACTTTAGGCGTGATGAATTCGCCATGAGCGTACCGGTAATGGTCAGGTTGTCAGGGAGAGATTCCAGCTCAGAGTAGCTGATAAACAGATTGCGGGCCACCAGCCCGGCAGGGATGCTATGAATGCCCGCCAGAATGGTCAGGGTGTTCGTCACGGTCAGATTCGCGGGAATATAGTCACAGGGAATTGCCGTATCTTCTGGCTCAAGCGTAAACCCGACACGAAGATCGCCTTCAACGATGATTCGTCCGTCCTGAAGGGTAAAGGCCACACCATTCGCTGCCAGTTTATCAATGAAGTCTGTCATATCGGTTTCCTTTTAATGGCCCGACGAACCGGGCCAGAGGTTCAGAGTTTGCTGACAAAGTTCTGTTGCGTGAACAGGTACATATCGCCCTGCTCATTGAACATGCACAGATTTTCGAGGATTCGCTTTTCAATCCAGCTGACCGGCTTTTCACGCATATCCTTCGCGAGTGAAAAGGTGTTTTGCAGCCGGGCAATGCGGTGATGGTCATTGATTGCCCGGTGAATTGCGGCCTTTGACGCTGCTGCCTGCTTCTTCACGTTGTTGCGGGCACACCATAATTCGCCACCAGCGGCTGATGCTCGCGCTGCTTGCTGTCGTGAGGCGTCCAGTTGGTCATAACTATAAAGGTTAGGCATGATGTCCCCTGTCATGGTTTTGTCGTTATAAACCTATTATCCGGCAGGCGGAGCAGGTGACGAAGGGCGCTGAGGTTGTCCTGATGGTGAAAAGATTGCCGTTAGTGTTCCATATGGTATAATTAAATTACCAAATGGGAGGTCTAATTATGACGATGAAAGTTTTTTCTCCAGACGTGACCAAATCGAACCAGCACTGCTTATGGCAGGTTGTTGGTCTGGACAATGACGGTATCGGGCTGATGGACAAAATCAATCACGGTCTCGATGGCACAGTAGCTAAGCACATTTCGGAATGGGCTAACATCACGCCGTCTGAACTGCGCAAAATGTCGGGCATACCGAATACGACGTTTAATCGTAGCATCAAAGACCGTTTCACTGCCGATCAGAGCGAACGTCTGGTGCGCATTATCCGCGTCATTGAACGTGCTGTAGAGCTGTTTGAAGGTGACAAAGAAGCAGCGCACAAATGGATGAACGAAGCGAACCGTGGTCTGAGCTGGAAATCACCGGCAGAGGTTGTTTCTTCTGAGACTGGTGCGCTCGAAGTTATGCGCCTGATTACGCGTATTGAGCACGGGGTATATTCGTGATCCTTTACCGTTTGACCAAGACTCGTTATCTGATGACTGCGTGGTCTGGTCTGGGTGCAAAAGAAGCGGGGGGCCGCTGGAACAGCGTTGGCACAGCAATGGTCTACCTGTCCGAAGCGGCCTCCCTTACCATGCTTGAAACGCTGGTACACATTAACGCACCGCAGCTACTGGACGACTTTACCCTGCTGAGTCTCGATGTACCGGATGAACAGATCCAGACATTCGACATGAACCTGCTTCCTGATAACTGGGCAAGTCAGGATGCTCCTGCCGAGCTGGCGCACTACGGTGATAGCTGGGTTGAAAGCGGTTCTTCAATCGCGCTACGTATCCCCAGTGCGCTGTCTCCGGTTGAATTCAACTACCTGCTGAATCCCGCTCACCCTGAACTCTTTGAACTGATGGCTACCGTCAGGAAAATTCCGTTCCGGTTTGATTCGCGCCTGAAATAACACCATGCAATTCCCCCACAGTAACGAACTGAGGTGTGTCTGATGGTAAAGAAAGCGAAAGCCTATAAAGCTGTTATCTCTGCAATTGCCTTGTTTGTCTTTGTATACTGGGGACTTGATCCCGATACAATTTGTAAAACGGTCGGTGATACCTCTCAAGCCTGCGGTTATTCAGGCAAGAATGACGCGGTGAGTATGGTTGGTTTCATCTTTGCAGTGATGCTGACGGTGATGGCGGGCGCGATGCTTTTGGCGTGGGTCAGGAAAGATTAATCGGTACTCTGGTAATTCCCTTCGTTACATGGGGTGACGCTCTTCACTGAGCGCCACCAACCAGACATTACAAACGGGTAGATGATTCAATCGCGGCTGGAAGGCTGCTGTTCAGCGCGTCGAACCCGCCAAATGCCCGGCCCTCTTTATTCAGCACCAGATGCATCGGCGTTTCATGGATATTACGGGCGATGTAATCGTTGATGAATGCCCGCGCCTGATCGGCATTTTTAACCTCCGCCGTTTCCGGCATGGTGTTGTGGAAACGATTAAAGACGACAGAGACATAATTCCCTTCAATTCTTACCTGGCGAGTCGATACAGTGAGTTTCATGGTCATTTTCCTGTAGTGAATGTGGTGAGTCGCAGTGGCCAGAGTTTCAGACAAGGCGATGGACGACTGGCTGAGCGGCATTAAAAATCACGTTTTCAATCAGCAGAGGGGCTGCGCCGGTTTTCGGCAGAACCGTCAGGGTATAAATAAACCCGACACGCTGGGTCAGTGTGACCTGCATATCATCGGTTTCCCAATGGGTCACGCCGGGAGCTTCTGTACGGGAACAGAACAACATACCAAGGCCAGTGATGCGGTTAATGACGTAATCGTCGGCATCCTGTTTGCGGGTATCGCTCATCGCGTCCCATGACTCAGTGAGGCTCACTGCCAGATCGACCAGTTGGCTCACGCTGAAATCACCTTTCACGCAACGGCAGGCCACTTCAGCGCCCAGCCATTCAGCAATATCGTAGTACCAGATGCCCACCTCTTCAGAGGCCTGATAAGCAGGCTCACAGGCTAAACAGATACGTCCTGCGACGTCCAGCATCCATTCGGCGCAATCAATTTCGCCACCAGCCAGCGTTTCACAGATCATGGTCTGGATGCTGTCACACTCGAAAGTAAGGGCGATAGGATTTGCCTCTGATAATGCAGTCAGGCGAGCGACTTCCTGCTGGAAGCCCTGAAACATGAACATGGCGCAGATAGCTGGATTTAACATGGTAGACCCCTGTAGTTATGTGTGTTGTTCGTTTTGTTTACATAACCAGTTAACCATGCTCCCCGCAGGTGACGAAGGCTTTCGGGGCAGAAAGTGCAAAAAAATAACCGACCATTAAGGCCGGTTATTATCTGGAGGATATGGGGCGGAAAACCGCGTTATGCCTTCACTTTCGCCATAAACAGCTGCATGGTTTCTTCAGCAAGCGGAGTGCCCACCTGCTCAAGAACATACTCTGCGACATGCGGGGTGAGAATGAAGTCGATAAACTCCGGCAGGGTCAGATTGTTCAGGCTTGGTAGCTGTCTGGACAGCGCATTCTGATAATTTTCCACTTCTCCCAGTTTGCGCTCGGGCCAGTCCACCAGTTCAGGGTGCTTTTCCTTCAGTGCGAGACCGCGCTCCGGGAAACTGTTACTGATGGGGTGTCTGGCGAGGGCGGGGATCAGGAGATTCGCCAGAAAATCTACTTTCTCGTAATCAAGACAGACAGAATTCATATAGGGTTTACCTCTTGCCACTGGCTATGATGTTCGCTTGCTATCTGGAAAACTCTACCAAAGCAGCTGGCGATATCTCATTGAAAAAGCCAGCAGAATGCGGTCATTTCCAGCAGGCATTACCCCATCTGATAACTGTCATAAGATGCCCCGCAGGCTTCCACCAGCGCATCGAGATCACCGGCAAAGTCTCTGGCCCGCTTCATCAACGCACGGTGTAATTCCGCTGGTGGAATGTCATCGCTACTCTTCGCCGGGTACTCAACACTGAACGCGATGGTAAACGCATGGCTATACCACGGCCCGGCATTCTGGTTTTCAAAGCGGGCCATCAGCTGGCTTTCGGTTGTATCGGTAGCAAATGTATCGAGGTGGACGACATCGACCGGCACGTTGAGCGCTCCGGCAGTGGTTGATGCCAGTTGCCGGGCTTCATCCCCTCGCTCAGGCGGTACGCAGAGGAGGCATTTCCCGTTCAGTACCACCAGCGTCTGACCGTAGGTTGTACTGACGATGCTCACGGTGTTAGCCGGTGGCAGGTGCGTGGTTGCAGTGTGCTGCATGGTGTTCTCCATTAGGTCACTTACATAGCAACCAGCTTACCCGGCACAATTCAGCTGACGAAATAAGGAAGGGCAGATGTGTATCGTTCGCAAAATACAGATATTTTTCATCATCAGCACCGGTAGTTACGGGGCAAATTGCAGGTATCCGGTACAATGGCGATATTAAGGGCATGACATGCAGAACCGTGTGGCCCGGCAGACGGATACCGAATATCAGCAGAAGGAACCAGGACAATGCAGGAAATCGACTTTGACCATATCCAGATAAACCTGAACCCACGAGCGTGTGATGTCACGCCTATCCCGGAAGACCTGAAAAGGGAGCTGGCGTATCTGGGCGCTATCGCCGAGAGAAAGAAATTCGCGGCAAGCCTGATCGTTAATCTCTACAACCCGGATGTTTGCGGGGCAGACATGTATAAACTTACGGCCTATTGCCGTAACGAGTCATGCGATACCCTTCGCGATGGCATGATGACCCTGATACAGCTTTGTGCGTACATGGAATCACATGAGATCTATGGCGAGGCGTTTGTCAAAAAACTGATCAAACAGTGGGAATTTCGTCAGTAGCCTGCGCCTTTGATTACGGTGATTTAGCAGGTCGCCGGTAATGAAGTTGAATGTGCCCGCCATATTATGGCGGGCTTTTTTACACGCAATTTGTACCTTTTAAAATGCGTTTAGTGCTCTTATTTCGTGACATTATGCACCTATGGTCAAATGGCTGTTATCACTCCGTCCTGGAATGGTAAATCAGACAGCCAATGCCCCATATCAATTGCTGGAGGTGCAATTTGGAATTCATTACGCCCTATACCATTAGTGCTGCGATTGCTGTTTATTTTTTTCTTATTTTGTCGCTGTATGGCTTTAACATCGCCCAATATCTGCTGCTCTTTAGCGCAGTGTGGTTCGGTATGTGCGTTATAGTGGAAACAGTAGCAAGAAAGCTTCAACTTAGTGGGCTAGAGAACGTTATGTGGTTTGCCCCCGGTTTGTGCGGTTGTGTGCTTACGGGGGGCGTTATTTACCGTGCGGTGCAAGTGTACAAATATTTAAAAAACGAAACCCGAAAGCAACTGTCGTCTCTTAACCTCCTAAATTAACGGTCATAAACTTCATTACTGATTGCCGAAGGTATCAATATGGATCCATCCACCCTGAATTTAGCCAGCGCGTCAACGGTCATTTATCTGGTTCTTACCTTGCTGTTGTATGGCGTACATCTCGGTAAGCATATGGTAATCGTATCTTTTTTGTGTTTACTTATTATCGTTTTAGCAGGTTCGGCGGCAAAAGCACTAAATTTTGATGTATTAAGGATCCTTTCGTGGTTTCTCCTCGTCTTTTGCGGTTGTGTTCTTGCTGGTGGCGTTATTTACCGTGCGGTGCAGGTGTACGAATACTTTAAAGCACGGAAAAACAGCAAAACGAAATCAACGGTTGTCTCTTAATCCCTCGCAATAAAACACCTTTCTGACAGGGCGCTAAGTGCGCCCTTTTAATTTTAAATACCCGGTAAGGTCTTACCCGGCATTTCCTTCTCACTTTCAACTGCCAAACCATAACGGCAGAAGAAAATTGACCAGTCGAAGCAATTCGACCAGGAGTTCAACGTACAGGTAATGAAAGTCTTTCATTTTTATCTCGCTGCATGTGGTAGATACGCCAAATCGTTGCATCACGACTTTTGCAGGTGTGAGATTTAATTTCTTCGGGCGGGTTGTCAGGTATCACGACGTTAAGGCAGGCAAGCGCAGGAGTCACAGTTTCGGGAATTTTTTTGCTGGTGGAGTGCCCACCAGCTGCGGGCGTGGTTACTTGATGGTTTTCAGGAGGGTGAACTTTGTATCGCATCGGCTGCATCGCGCTTTCAGAGACCCGGAACGCACCTGTTTTAGTTTCCCGGCGCACTGCGTACAGGCTACGTCCTTCACACGTTGCGCCATGCGCTCATCCACAGCGAGTGTTTTGGCCGGGTTATGCTTACGCTTGGGAGCCTTCAAAAGCCCCAGCGCCCGCAACGTGGCCTTGTACTCCCGGGCTATCCACTGACCGTCGCGCTCATAGTGCAGGCCATCCCCCATCATATCGCCAAGCTTAATCAGCTGCTGATGCAGCGCATTTTCTTCTTCAGGACTCATATACCTTGCTCCCTTTGAACTATTCAGGCCGAAACCGGGCCGGTTGATACCCCATCTGAGGCCACCAGCGCCGTTACAGGCGATTTAGCGAAGCTGACGCTCTGCTGAGTAGAGTCGAACGAGAATCGCATCCAGCGCTCCACAGAGCGCGATCCTGAAGCTTTCGCTATGACCATCCCGCTCGCGCATCTCCAGAAGGGCATCCAGCTCGTTATCGTCAATCGGCAGTGGCCCGGAGCAGAAGGTTTTCACCATGTCAGAGGTGTCAGGGTTTATGCCTGCATGGCGCAGGATATCGGGAATTTCAGACCGGTAGATCACCGGTCGGCCTGATGGAGGTGTCCACGTTATCGGGTCTATCTTCAGTCGCGGTAAGCCAGCACCGGCGAGGGCTTTATTCAGATCGTCTATCAGCACGACATCCGCTCCTGAAGGAGGGTGTACGCCGAGGGCCGCAGGGATTTCGACAGAGATATTGTGCATGGCGTTTACCTCAGTGAAGGACGTGATTAACCAGCGACGGGGGGATATCGAGTGACCCGACACTCCAGCCATTGGCAGTTGTCGCAATAAGATCAGGCCGGAACCCACCCCAACCCGTCACACGGCCCGCATCGTTGACCACCACTACCAGCGGCGCACCGGTATTTTGTGTCAGGCGAACGAGGTCAGCGTTGTCCACCAGCGGGATCTCATTCACATCCACCCCAGCCAGAGAAAAGCGGGTAAGCGTCATACGGCATTTCGGACAATCAGGGGCAGTAAACACAGTAATTTTCATTGAGATAGCCTGGTGTGTTCGGGATATATTTATTATCTCAGCTTTCTACGGCTGACGAAGTGCGGCAGGGGAAACGGCGGGCGATAGTGCGATTAGCCCCCAGAACGGTGAGCGTGAGAGTTCAGCGCATTAACCCGGGCAATCAGGGCTTCGGCTCGCAAAGTATTCAGCCCCTCATGGCGTTGGGTCAGAAAAAGGGCAGGGCAGTCGGCAGGAAACAGCCGGGCAGTATCGTCCACGAAGGTGTAATACTGTAGGCCGAACCGTTTAACGACCGCCATGCACTCGTGGTAACGCACGTGGTTATCTACCAGCCCATCAAGATCGGGATTGAGTCCCGCAATCCGCTCGCGTATACCCGCAGGGAAATGACTCAGCACCATTTCCCGGGGTACGCCGATACGCCAGTTTGTGGAAAGGATAATTCCCGCCTGCGGGCATTGCGTTAGCACGTGATCCAGTACAGGCATAAACTCCAGCGACCCGTTTTCAGCCCGGTGGAGTACGCCATCAATGTCGAGGAAAATCCAGTGACGACCGGCATCTATTTCCAGCCAGAACTCGCCCGCAGAGCGCCGGGCCGACATCTGATCCATATCGTCCTGGCTGGTGAGCCGCGCTAACCACTTTTGCACAAATCCGAACATGAAAGCCTCTCATTGCCGTCGTTCAAATACAGAACCGGCAACCATCAAAATCATACGGATTCTGTTGCCATGAAATACGGCCACATCCGGGACAATTCCAGCGAGTCAGCCCCATTGACTGTCGGCGATTCTGGCGTTTCAGCCAGGCAGGCATCAGCAGACCGGCCCCCTGCGTCATTTGACGGCGATTTATCAACTCAATACTGAAGGTAGGGCGCTTTGCAGTGTCGGCGATGCGGTGGGGTAACCAGACAACATCCGGGCTATCTGCCTGCGGTGAGCCAAACCGTCTTGCAAGGGAAAAATCCGTGGTTGTGCCCGTATCCGCCAGCCAGAACAGATCATTTCCGTCCCATTGGCCTTTAACGAACCCGACATATCCGGTGGCGCTTTCAGTAAGGTCTGATTGTCCCGGCACAAGCTGATGATCGACATGAAACACAAGATGGCGGTCGACAGCATTAGCATCAATCGGCAGGTCAAACTCCCGTCCCGTATTCCATGCACGTTGTGCTTCCTCGCGGGTGTAAACCCGTGCGTTACGCTGATCGGTGCTGTAACCCCTGCCGTGATGGCTATGAAAGGCGGTATTGCTACCAACGGTGTCACGCAGGCTGACCAGATAAAAACGGTCTTTCATGAAACCCTCCAGAGGGTGCTGGTGGGAAAAATGCCCGGTGCGGCAGGTTACCGACACCGGGCAGAGGGGGAGTTAGCTTTCGATTTTGCTGACGCTTACGGTGTCATCGTTGTTGCGTTTCACACCCAGCATAGTATCGCCATCGACTTCGATAATGCCGTCAAAGTAGTCAGTCATTTCGTCATAACTGACTTCATCCAGGTCATCGAGCCAGTAGGAGGAGCCATCCGGCAGCACAAACTGACCATCTGGTGCGGCAAGGTCATACGCCAGCGGGGTAACCGTGAAGTAATATTCATTGGTGAACCAGACAGCGCCTACCACCAGCGGGTGATCAATGTGAAATTCGACAGTGTTATAGCTCTGCGCCGCAATGGCATCCAGAAGCTCAATGAAACCCGGCATTGTATCGCCATCCCAGCCATCGTCTGGTAAGGACGGCTTGAGGCTATCCCAGTCGCTCAGGCTGAAAAACACAGTACCCTCACCGTCATCGCTGATATGGGATGAAATGTACGTTGCGCTTGCTTTTGAAGCCATTGCAAACAGGAAAGACTCATCGAGCACATGTTTGATGGAGGCTTTCAAAACCTTGTCAGTGCCTGCTGCCGGGATAATCGCTAACATAAAACACCTCAGTTGTTGTGTTGGTCTGTAGTTATTATCGAACGGCTGAGTCTGCTGACGAAGGGAAAAAGGCGACAAAATGTGGCTATTTTCTCAATAAAATCAGAAAGATTGTGACGGCCCGAATTCAGATGAAACGGGCGCAGGCGGGGATTTATTTGCTGGCGGATTCAGCTTCGTAAATAACTTCGTCGGCCCAGTCGCGATCAAATCCCGGCATCGCCGGTAATGCTGCAACGACATCGGCAGGCAGGGCATCAATATACTCTCGCATGGCTTTTGCCACTTCCAGCAGTTCATTTTGTTTCATCAATTTTTCGCTCTTTATCTCTGTCAGAAACCATCCAGCAGGAAGTCCACAGCGCCTTTGATAGTGTGCCGGAACGGAGATGCATCCATGACCGCCTGACCAAGCTGCTTCACGCGAACCGAGGCCATTTCATGTGTCATCAGGATAACGTCATTCCCTTCCACCTGAATAACCGGAGTTAACCGCGCAACCGGGGCCGAGGCTCCTTTTTTCAGCAGATGAAGCGGGATCACCAGACGGGTATTCAACTCACCAATGATGTCGCTCTGTATATCCAGCAGGTAAGGATATGCCTGGCTATTGCCGGTATTGCGGTAAACGGTGTATTGCATTATCAGAACGTCCTGTATTCGTCAGACAGTAACCCATGCTCTTCAGTGATGCGGTTCAACTCCTGAATACCAGCACGATTCTGTCGTTTCCATTCTTCCGCAGCACTGGCCTTCAGTTTGCTCTGAAGCGCTTCTGCCAGCGTGGCGGACAAGTTAATCCCAGCGTCTCTTGCCTGCTGTACAAGCATTGGCTCAAGAGTGACACTGACGGTTTTTTTCTGGCGAGCAGCTGTAGTCTGCATGTGTCCCCCAATAAAAAAAGCACGTGTCAATTACACGTGCTTTAAGTATGCGCCCATTTTATCCCACCAGCAAATCTGTCTGCTTTCGAAAGAGTCTACTGCGTCACTTCAGCAGGTCAGACGGTCTAAATTGATGAGGCTAAGATTTTCCAATCATGATTAACAACACACGCCGGTTTGGCAGGTTAGTCGCAATTTTGGCAGCTTGTTCAATACTTTGCGCTGTATAGGCTACCCCTCGTTCTTTCAGGTTTTCAGCGTTCTGACGTAGCGTCTCCTCTGAAAAACTGGATGATTCATCTATGCCTACCGGGCCCGGCTTTGCACCGCGCAAACTGAATGGCACAGGGCCATGCCAATCATTTTTTACCAGTAACAGTCGGGCATCAATGATCCGTCCTCGTAACGTTCTTTCGAGGAGGTAACTTTTTCCGGTTCCAGTGCTGCCAATCAGGCAAACGGTGTAACCGAAACGCAATGCCCATCGAATGATTAGAGCCCAATACCGCGCCCGGAACGCGGAAATTACAGGCATATCACCTGGTCTAAATACCGCTGCGAAAAGACATGAATAGCAATATTTCTCAGCGTTACAATCTTTCATAAAACTTTGTCCAGTGGTGTTTTTTTGGGGAATTTCCTGCCTGCCCAACAGGTAGCTGGTGTCTCTGAAGTACATAACATCTTGTAGTTGCCTCTGACTATCTCTCTGGATATAGACTTATCAAATTCATTTTTATCCATATCAAATAGCCAGTAGAACCCATCAGCATAGATAATTGTGGTTCGATTAGGATCCGAAGCTACGACACGAGCATCCGTAATCAAATTCTCCTCATAGCGCAAAGGCGAAGCGGAGAAAAAGAATATTATTAATACGAACCAACTCCCTATGAAACACGGTAAAAGATGTTTTTTGCAATCCTTTAAACCATCTTTGTTGCCTTTCATTTTGTAGTCATAAAGACCAAGCAAAAAAAGTAAGAAAGAAAAAGCAAACCCCAGAAAAACGTGGGTATAAAACTGATGGATGCCATCACTCCATGTAATACTGATACTTCCAGTATTTGTTCTTTTTGTTGTTATTTCTAATACGGAAATGAAAATAGCTGTTAACTGACTGAAGCAAAATATTTTAATGCTTAATTCAGACTTAAATGCTTTGTTATATACTAATACAATCACAAAAAGCATTACGATTACAAAAGCTGTAATCATAAACTCACTCATCATCATGAGCACACTGCTATTAATACTGTAATTTATGTTCATCATCATTCCTTAATTTCATAACTTTTTATCATTTTATTGGAGAATTGACAGACTTATCGGGTAGGGGGGTTAGCGTCCTTGAATATGTTCGCTCGTGTGGCGCTCACTAGACACCAGATAACAGCAGAAAGCAGAGCAAGCATTGCGTAAACCATTCGGAAGTTTGAATCCCACAACGCAGTAACTTTTGATTCATCGACCGCCTCGCGAACGCAGGGTGTTACGAGAGGTGTCGGGGGAGTCGTTGATATTGATTCATCGACGCAAACCAGTAGCTTACCTACCGGTGCACCATCAATGACATTTCTGGCAGTAGACAGCAGTTGAGCTGAAGGTGAGCCAGAAAAGTTAAGGCAGACGAACGCTAAGAAAATCGCAAGCGCCGGGCCGGAGACCAGAGTAAAGAACGCACAACTGCGGTAGGTCGCAGTTGCGCGATACAGATTGACGAGGAATGTCATCATGATTCGTCGCGCTCCGCTTTAGTCACATCAGACTCGATTGCACATTTCTGGAACGTTTCTTGCGGAGTAATTTGACTAACCCCGCTAAAGCAATATTTTACAGAAAGGTGCTTTCCTCCCGTATCCAGACCGACAAAATAGATATCGACTGGATCTTGCTGAAATATCTCTTTGGTGAATCGGTTGTAAATTAACCAGTGATTAACCAAATCAACCATTGGTTTTAGTTTTTCAACGGAGCTGTCTGTTGGCTTAAGTGGTATAACACGGAAAACATGCCCTCGTGAGCAACGAACCAGCAATTGAGTGTCACTCTGCCAGACGTCCAGATCCGTGCCATTTGTCTGGATTTTACACAGCGATTTGAGATCGCCACCCTCCACCTCCAACTGGCTGAAGCTTCGACGATACTTCTCACACCCGGTTAAGTGCTGAGCGTAGCATTGCTGAATCAGTGATGTATCGCTGGTAGCCTGCACTTGAGTATCTTTCGCCACATAGGCATCACTGATAAGAAAATCAGGATAGCGGTGTCCCTCCCATAGAAGTTTTTCAGCGATAGCGACCCCCAATAGCACCACCACGAAGAAGAATAAGATAGTAAAAACAGGAAACATTTTATCCAGAGGTTTATTCATAATCTTCACCAGTTGTTAGTCTGAGGCTAATCTTCATTTCAGATTTAGAATGCAGTTTTCATGTGCATACATGACGGCGGAATCATGGCCGTAATAGAACTCGCCATTTTCACGCTGCCACTCACGGGCTTTTCTGGTACGAAATGCTTCCGACATATGCTTTCCGCATAACTCGCAAGGCCCAAAATGGTCACTACTTCGACCTGTTGATTTTGTGAGTCTGACGATATTTCCTGTAGGCCTACCCATACTTCCCCCTATGCAACTGGCATTAACCGGCTGTCTGATGTGCGTAATGAGCGGTTACTTATCCGCGTCATCATCGGATTCTTTCGGCACGGATTTTAAAGGGATCCGTGTCATTTCAGCGGGATGGTTCCCATAGCGCCACGGCTTTCTGCGGTAATTGAACAAATCAGCGAGCATCAAGCAGGCAAAAGCGATACCCGCCACAACCAGGTAGGCTTTGAGCAACTGCAAATCCCATTGTTCAATGGCATCATCCGCATTCACCGCGTGTCGCGGGCAATCTGAAGAGCGGAACGCGACAAATTCAGCCTTCTCATCAGAGCAAACCATGACCGTGGTGCTGGTGGCATTTCCAACCAGACTACGGGCCTGATCGAGGAAAGCTCTTGACGGTGAGCTGGTAAGAGTCGTACAGAACAGTACGAGCAGTAACGTTACTGCCGGGGCAGTAACAAACGAGAAGATAAATGCCTGTACTGATTTCCATAACACTTCGTTGATGTAATGGTTCATGTCAGTGTTTCCTCATATCGGTATTCGGGCCTACAGAGCAGCCCGGGGCTAATTTATGCTGACTGGAGTCCACCAGCTTGTTTCTCTTCAGCTCGGGTATTCCAGCGCGTCACAGCGGCTTTTTCGGAGTCCTGAAACGCCACCGTGGCCTCGCAGGAATTGCAGCTGGCGCGAAAATTATTCGAAATTTCCCGAACCCGGATAGATGAACAACGCAGAAAGGGCAGGGCTTAACGTTATCGTGTCTCATCGTAGTTCCTCGCTGGTGGTCTTTACCCGCCGAAGCTATTGAGCTGAATTTCCGGTTCATCGCCGAGCTCGGACATATGTCCCATTTCATTCAGGATGACGCTCCTGCCATTGAGCCGGGCAACCATGCATCGCCAGTGTTGACTGCCGTTTTCTCCCCAGCGGCCCACACCCGCAGCATCCATTTCGTCTTCAGAGAGAAAGAACTCTGCACCTGGCAGTTTCTCAGCATCGAGGCATATCTCAGGCTCAACGACAAAGCAGATCCCGTTGATGTTCATGACGTACATTTGCCGGACAAGGTTTTCAGTACTGACAATGACCTGCTGATCAGGAGTAAGTCGCGCTTTGGTGATTTCCATGCGAATCAGGCTCTTTGCATTGGCCTGTCCGGTAGTAAAGACCATAGCGGCGTTGTTAATCACTAGCTCAGCAGCTTCTTCATCAGAGACAGGAAGACCCACCAGCATGAGCAACTCAGCACATTCGGCTTTGCCAAGGATACTGGTGGTCAGGGTGACCACGCCTTGTAGAGTGTCCAGCTCCGTTGGTTGAGAGCGGAGGATGTCGCGAAGCAGTGTGTTACCTGCCGTACCCGGGTCGCCCCAGTTGGCGAACTCGGAACGCTGATTTTCCATAAATAGGGCACTTTGCAGAAATGCCGATGGTGGCTTTCCGGCAAAACTCAATTTTACTCTGACCGTATGGAATGCGAGCATGATGACCTTGTCTCCATTATTTCATGAAGGTATTAACTGTTTTAAACCTATTATCCCACCGGTCGACATTTGACGAAGTAATTAGGTATCAAATCGACACCACTTCGATTATTCACATATGCCGCAGCTTTACGTCTTTGTCTTATCCGCAGGCTGGGGAATGCAATAACTTAAGATGGTGACCGTTTCCCAACGAGTTGCTTTAGGCGCGGCACTCTGGCATTCATCATAGGTTTTGTAGCCAGGTATTATCTGAGAGGTTACACTACTTGAATAAAGCCCAATCACGAGAACTAAAGTAAACATGTCATTACTCCAGAATGTACTGATGGAAAGTAAGTGGGAATACCATTATCTCATTCTCCTAAAATTCGCGAAAAAAACCTCTCGCGAAAGGTGCTTTTCGGTTGCTTCAGGCGAAAGCATACTTAGATTGCAAAGTGAATGATAAAAAAAAGCACCGCAAAATGAGGTGCTTTCTTTTATCATTCTTTCAATGGATGTCCAGGTGGGGTTTTAGTTAAATGTCCAACACCTTAATAAGGCAAGTAAGAATCTGAGATATAAAGCTTGCCATCATGAAAATTATAACCATCTTGGCAGTGAGAAACGAAAAATCGAGAGACCCGATAAGACACATAAAAAATATCATAAAACCCAAAATCAGACATACGAGAAGACCTATAGCAGCCTTTAAGTAATCAGGGTTCTGGAATGTAAATCCCGTAGCAATCATTGCGAGTACACAAGCGAATAAAAAAGTTCTGTAAAGATGCCAGTCCCCGGATATAACATTCTCGCGAATAAGCACTGCCCATATCAAAAATTCAATACTGAAAATAATCAGCGGCACTGCGAGTACTCGGAATGAGAATTTTTTATATAAAGTGGTGATGATTAATGTCATAGCAAACTCCAGCTGTAAGTGAAAGGTCTTTTTTGCAGCATTCCAGCCTGAGCAACCCTGCTTTACTCATGACGAATCTTAAGAGGGGTTACAATTCCAGATGCAAAAACTAAACAGAAAACAAACAAAGCGAGGCTCAGCTCTATTTTTTTAAAAACTCCCCCAGCGCTCCAGCAATAACAGTAATCATAATTGCAATAGCAGAGCCGAACAGTAGTCCGTTCACCCACCCATCAGCTAAAAAATTCTGATAGTTAATATCAGTTGCCCTACTGATGAAACCGAAAATGGTCACTAACCAAGCGGTAGGTATAGCAACGGCATCCATAATGACGGCAAATTTCTTGGGGTGAAAATGAAGGCTGCTAAGGGGCAATAATCCGAGGACGGAAACTATTAGCGGCCCGAGTAAATGCCCAGCATCAATTTTAATAACTTCCTGCTGAATTAAATATAAAGTTGGTATGTACAGGATAAGAAGGTACACAATTGGGAAGGTGAGAGAAAAATAGCCTCTTGCAAAAGTGGGAGTTCTCATTTTTCAAACCTCTTGCTTATAGATTGCATAATACCTATGCCATAACCCGCTGAAATAAAAAGCACCAGCATTGACATGCATATAGCAAAATGATGCCAATACCCCGCGAGGTATTCATTAATACTATGATGTTCTGATACCATAAAGAAAACCACCAGCGACAGAAGCCATCCAGCAGGAATCGCCAATCCATTAAAAATGAACATTTTTATGTCCGTTTGAAAATGCGTCATGATAAGAAAATACAACATTAAAATACAAACAAAAATAGCGACGCAGAATGAAATGTAGTCCATTTGCACCCAACTGTTTTTTGTATAATGATAGACCAAAGCAAACTGAAGCACTATATAGATTATTGGTAAGTAAACTGAGAACAACCCTTTACCAATGGACGCTATTCTGGTAGTGATTTGCATGTATACCTCTGCGTTAAATTTCAAGGCCATTAAAATCTTTCTTTTATGGCAGCGACAATAATCTGAAATATACAACCAGTACTTATAGTATTAATAACGCTCCGACCGGTGAGAAATGACAGATCGAAACTAATGAATAATGCGACAAGAAAAATAACCAAACCGAATGCCCAGGAAATTAATATTCCAGCGGCTGCGAAGAAGAAATTACCTTTCTCACCATTTGAGAAGGAAATAGCTGTACACACAAGCGAAACTATACAGAATAGGATGCTCAACCTGAAACTACTCCATTCTATTGAGATTAACCCTGACTTCTCAGCCAGGATTACCGCAGCATATTCAACAACGAACAACAGCACCGGTAATGCCAGAGCGTTGAGATAGGCGCTAAATGTGCGATTTTTTTTTGTTGTTAAAGCTGTCATCGTTGTCACCTTATTGGTATGAATTAGGTTGGATGAAATTTTACTAAATACAGGGTCTGGATGGACTGGAAATCCCCCGCAAAACGCCCCCATTAATTGCTAGACATCCTCCGCAGGAGTGGCATAGAACTCGCGACCAGACGCACCGAGTTTTTTCTGGAGTTTCCTGGTTGCTTCAGCCTGGCTGCGGGCCTTGAAATAGAACGTCCTGATAAAATCACCATTGTTGTAGTTAACGTCCTCTGGATTTGCCCATTTCTGCATGGCAACAAACCGGATAGAGGGTTTCGGGATGGTTTTCACCTCGACATACCCCTGGCCTTTGCAGCGGAAACACACGCCGCCTTGCACGTGCCGGAACGCTCTGATCTCACCCTTACCACCCAGACAGCGCGGACATTCAATCTTATGCATAACAACCTCTCTACTGTTGGTTACCGGATTTCTCGCCGGAAAGGGGGCAGGGACGCGAGGATGTCCTTACCGTAGGCTTTTGTCTTCAGGCGTTTATCCAGAATGGTCACCGCGCCGGTATCACTCTCCGTGCGGATCAAACGACCAACCGACTGGGTCAGCTTGAGGCAGGCTTCAGGCATAGAGATTTCCCGGAATGCATCACGCCCGTTTTTCTCCAGCCACTCCGTCAGGGTCTGGCCCACCGGGTCGGTCGGAACGCTGAAAGGCAGTTTGGCAATGATGACGTTGTTGCAGTAAACACCAGGCAGATCTACCCCTTCACTGAAAGAAGCCATACCAAAGATAATGCTCGGCTCACCACGGTCGATTCTGAGTTTATGGCGCAGCAGTATTTCCCGTTTTGGAAGTGTCCCCTGTATCAGCAGATGCGGTGAGATATGTTCTGGCATCGCTTTGCTGACTTCTTCCATCTGCCTGCGGGAGGCGAACAACACGAGGCAACCCTGAAGCCGAAGAACCAGTTTGGGAAGGAGTTCGATAATCTCCGCTGTATGTTCTTCATGATTGGTCGGAACCGAGCGCATACGGGGGATGAACAATACACCGTTGTTCTGGTAATCAAACGGGCTGCGGGCCAGCAGGGTAGGCGTATCGGCTGGAAGACCGGCCTGCTCCATGAATGCGTCAAACTTACTGAGGGAGCGGATAGTTGCCGAGGTCACAATCGTGGCGTAAGCCTTTGTCCAGAGCTGAGACTTAAGGTGTTCGCCCGCATAGACCGGGCTGCAATTGATCACCACTTCGGTACTGCGCTTAGTACGGCGGACATTAATCCACCGGGCCATAGGCATACCGGAGACGGTTTTATTCCGGCAGTATGAGGCCAGAGCCTGATGCATACCCGCCAGGCGATTTGCCAGCTCGCCGACAGCCATCTTTTGCAGGGCCAGATCATCCTCGCTGATATCCCGCCCGGCCTCATCCACAATCGCCGTCATTTTCACAACGATATTCTGCATCTCGTTTACTGTCTTTAACGCGGGTGAAAACAGGGCCGCAATAGCTTCAGGTACGAAGCCCTCCGGGAAGCGGTAGATGTCCGATTCCACACCGTTCGGCATGTCGTGATCACTTCGCCAGTTAAGAGAGCGTAAGAGCGTACCCCGCAGATCACCGAGCTCATTACCGGCGTGGCCCGCAAATTCCACCAACTGCTGCACGTGCTGTTCCATTGTCCCGCCGTAGGACTCCGGCATGGTCATTACCATGTCGAAGATTTCAGCCATGAAATGCCTGCTGGCATCAAGAGAGGCTGAGGTCGCAAAGTGGTTAATTGCTTTTTGCGGAACGTGGTGACCTTCGTCGAACACGTAAATGGACTCTTCCTGCGGGGGAAGAATAATACCGCCTCCCAGCGACAGGTCAGACAATACGATGTCATGATTGGCGATAACCACATCCACCGAATCCAGCAGAGCGCGAGCGAGGAAGAACGGACAACGGTGATAGTGTGGGCAACGCTTTTTAGGGCACTGACTGCCAATGGCATTAACCCGGCCCCACACCGCCTCACTGATCTCATCAGGATAGGAATCACGCTCTCCCGTCCAGTGACCACCAGCAAAGGCCTTGCTGATATCCTCCACATCATCGCGGATGTAGCCATAGGCATTCATTTCGCTTTCCATATGAACGTCGCAGCGCATCTGGCAGAAGTACCGGCTACGGCCCTTCGCCATCGCATAGGAGAAGCTCAGGCCCGCTCTCGCCTGAATTTCTGGCAGATCCTTGGAGATGATTTGTTCCTGAAGCGCAACAGTTGCCGTGGAGATGATCAGCGTCTTATGCTTTTCCATCGCCAGAGGGATCAGAGGCAGACAATACCCGAGTGTTTTCCCTGTCCCCGTACCTGCCTCAATAACCCCGACGCGATACTGCTCTTCAGATGGGGTCGCATTCACGACCTCGCTGCAAAACGCCATCATGTCTACCTGCCCGGCACGAGGGGATAACCCTTTCGCGTCCAGGAAGGAGTGATAGGCTCGCTCAGTCATTTCAGCGGCAGTCATCCGGGGTTTGTTGTCTGGCATATCCGTACCTTGTTCTCTGCTGCTGCTCAGTAATTACAGCCTGGCAGCGGCTATCGAAGTCAGGGACATCCTCAAGCTGGTGGATGTACCGGGTTCATCAGTCTTTCAGTGAATGGCCTTTAAAGCGTCTCACATAGCGTTTAATTTCATTTTCGGCCTGTTCCAGCGCGGAACGGTCGCTATGCTCCAGCACACAGTAAGGCCCATGCGCTGGCCCGCCTTCACTGGTTTCGCAGCTATCCAGCTTGAAACGGTTGGATGCTTCAAAGATAAACTGGCTGATTTTCGCAATGGAGATCTGGTCTTTGTCTTCCTGCTCTTTGGTGTCGATGACATCGCCGTTATACACGTCGAAATCGAGCCGCAGGCGGTAAACCGTGTCGATGGCCATAAGCGGTTCCTTTCAGAGGATGTCGTAGATGACCGGAACGCGGCCACGCTCTACCTGTTGATTCAGGGTGCGGAAACCACCGTGATCCACAATGTAGAATTCTCCCGCCACAGCGGAGCGATGGAAGTCGGCGAGCTCTTCAGTTCCAAAGACAAAAACCGGGGTGGCAGAGGGAACGGTCATACTGGCAGATTTTCCGCCGTAGCCGCGAACCGTGAAGGTCATTACCCCATCCGCGCTGGCGGGCAGGAAATCGGCGAAAATCGAATGAAAGGCTTTATTCGCCTTATCGCTGAATACGTCGGTCAGTGTCTGCATGATGCGCCCCGTGATCTCGTTTTATGTTGTACTGATACCAGTACAACACGGGCCCGACAGGTGACGAAGGCGATACGGCGGGTATTATCAGAATGATTATGTCGGTCTGAAATGGTGCATAAGGGAGCCGTCAGGCCCGGCTCCGGGATGCGAATCAGCGGTCGTTATGCTGTAGCACCTCCACGAACTGTCCGCAGCTGTCACAGCAGTACTCATTGGCGAATCTGCCATCGTCCTTCCAGTTGTTTGCCCCGCAGCGGCAAAGCAGTACACGTACCTGAGAAGGGCGGATGCGAGCTTGCCCGAATTTGGTTGTCCACTGAGGCTCGCCATCAAAGCGAAAGGAGTCAATGCGAAACCTGCTTTCGCGTTCGTGGGTGTTGAGATATTTGAAGTACAGCTCTTCAGAAAGGATGGCATCGGTCATCGTGTATTCCCTGTCTGGCCCCGTGGCTGGTGATTTGCGGCAGAGTGTTGCGTTGCGAAAACTGCCTGGGTTGTCGGAGCCATTACACCACGGGTCATACAGGTCACGAAGGGGGCTACTTGCCTGCCAGCGCTTTCTCTTCCCGGGTAGCCAGGCGCATTTGCCCAAAACCTTCACGGATCAGCAACGGCTTTTCTTTCTTCCAGCCCTTAATGACGGACTCACCAAAACGACGCGGGGCGTTACCATTCCAGGTGGCGATGACATGGTTGTCATGGACTTCGACAATCACGACCGGGTGGACGACAACCGTCTTAAGTGTGGTGTTGCCCATATTTACCCGGCTAACCGACCAGACACTCATCCCGGCTTCCAGCTGGCTTATTTTCATCTTCACTTCCTTCTAAACGAACGTCGTGCGCCACGCGCTTAATGTCGTGACGCACATTACCATGCCCGGGGCTTATCAGAACATAAGCCAGGTGGCGTTACCGGCAGTATTTCTGGACTGGTAAGCTTTTGCCTGCGCGTGAAGCAGCTTCCACAGCTGGCGAAGTGTAGCGGCATGATTATCACCACCAGCATTAACCCGCAGTTCACCGATCTCGCGGGTAACCGTGAAGCAATTCCGGCTCTCATCCCAGCCTGAATGTTCACGCGCTTCCACCACCAGATCATTGGACGTATCAGGGCCGGTCTTAGCAGCATTCAGCACGAACTCCGTTTTCACAGTAATACGGCTGGCGTTATCCGGCGCATCCAGAAAGACGGTGAACCCCTCAGTTCGGCGGTCAGTAGTACGACGGCTCCCCCAGGAGGTGAGCCCCCGCTGGACACGCATCATTGAAAGGGCGTGGGACTCGGTAGCCTGCACCGAGCGATACAGGTCGGTCAGGGAAGAAATGCTGAAGCACTCAGGGGTAGTCTGGTTAACATCGGTCATGGTAGATCCTCGGTTATGTGGTGTGTTTTCTGGCTTCAGTAGCTGTCGTTTGCCACGTAATAGGACGTGCCTGGATAGAAGTAGCGGTAATCCGGCTGCATATCATTGGTGATGACAGATGTTTCTTCCCAGACCCCGCTGGTGGACATAAACTCATCTGCCGTTTCATTATCCAGACGCATATAGCGCTCAGGAGCGCATTCCGCCCAGGTGCGTTTCACCGTATCCCAGTTAGCGTACTGGCTGATTTCAATATTCAGGGGCGCATTCTTCTCAGGCTGGTTACGGCGGGAACTCAGCACGAAATTCAGCTTCAGGACGATACGACTGTCGTTGTCAGGAGTATCCATCCAGATCTGGTATTCAGCCGTAGGCCGGGATGACTGGTTTTTGCGGCCCCACGAGGTGACACCGGTTTTAACCTGGACTATCGAGACTTTATGCGCGTCGGTCTTGCCAGCGCTGGTCATCAATTCAGACAGACTTTTAAACATGGTGCATCCCCAGTGATAATTGGATTTGTTCGTTTTGTTTACTTATTAAATCACTGGTTACCCGGGTGACGAAGTCAGAGCCGGGTAAAAAATGGACTAAATTTGCGGATTAATTGCTGGTGGTGGTATTGGCCTGCGGGACGGGGGCATCGAACAATTTGTCAAAGAAATCCACGCCACGCTGGTACACATCGCGCAGCTCAATATCTTCCTGCTCGGGCAGGTTTATATTATTGAGCACGGCAAGGCCTTTGCGAAGACGAGGAGCTAATACGGTTTCCAGATAGATCCTGCGGCCCGCGATGGTTTCCGGGGATGCTTCATTGATGTAAAAATCAATGGTCTTCGAGATGCTGTAATTCTTCACTTCACTCATCGTCTGGTACTCCTCAGAATGATGTCATAACACTCGGTTTGAATTCAGGGGAGGGGGAGCAACCCGGGCGAACGTACCCGGGTGCAGGCCGTGGTTATTCGAGACCCAACGCCACGTGATCGCCGTCCTCAGACAGGCGAATGAAAAGCATCTGCGTCCCGCCGCTTAAGCCGAACTGTAGATCCCAGCCAGGGACTGAAGAGGTCTCGCATTCACGCACATCGATGACCTGGTCACGGTAGAGGACGAAGCGGGTATCAGACTTGTCATCTTCTGCGACGTGGGACATCTGATCAGCAAATTCGTCTTCGAGATCGAACCAGCTTTCCAGCCAGACCTTGTCAGAGACCAGGCTGATACCGCTGGTGGATTCCGCCGTGCCGGTCACAGCCTCAGCGACTGGTGCGACAGGAGCCATATTAAATACCGCATCAACCACCAGCGCTTGCTCTGCGGTTGCCGGGTAAATCCCTTGCAGATAAACGCTATTGCCGTTCACTTCGAAGCCCTCTTCAAGGCTGATATCGCCATGATCAACGTCATAAACATCCGCGAGGTTGCGAAGACAGATCAGTTTGGCTTCATCTTCGTTTTCCGCTTCAACGCGCATCAGTGGAAACTCGCCACCGCAGGAGTCGAATTCAAAATAGTGAACGTAGAAGATTTTTTTTCCGTTGGTGGTAGTCATGATATTGCCCCGTGTGTTGAGTGTTGTTCGTTTTGTTTACTTATAATCTCACGGGGTATTCAGGTGACGAAGGGAATCGGGCAAAAAAAAGCGGGGATTTAACCCCGCCTGTCTTCGATTTCAGAGATTAGAAATCTGAGGGCGCTACTCGCTAATATCCGTATTTTGAAGTTGAAGTGATATCAGGAGCTGGCGAACGTGAAAGGGGAAAGGTCTTATCTGGAGCAGGCACGAGTTTATTGGTTTTTGGTTGCCACGATACAACGACCGTACCTGACTGCGTAAGGCTAAGAGTGACAGTGACTGGTTGCCCATCAATAGCAGAATAAAAATTACATACTCTTCGCATTTTCAACCACAGCGCGGTGTAGGTATGTCCGTCCAGAAGGTATAAGCCTTCAGAAGCTAAAGCCGCCGCAATTTTTTTCTGCATCTCGTTAGCAGCATTTATTTCTTGAATTTCGTCGCTCATTTTCATTCCTCAATGTGTGTAGGTCAAAAGGAAACCAGTTCGTCAGACTTCAGCTAAAAAGAGAAAGAATTCTACGTTTAATCCTTAAGCATCATGGCATAGGGCGCGGGGGAGACGAAGAGAAAAAATACCAAAAAAAAGCGGGGATTTATCCCCGCAAAACTACACACAGTAATTAATTACAACAATTTCCAGGGGGGCACTACACACACTCACACATCACAACTTCAGGGTGTCTGACGGAAACCGGCCTAAGCGCTTGTATCCCACCAGACGAAAAAATTGGTTTTAAAAACCGGTAATTCGTTAACGCTTTCGTCCTGCTGCCCCGGTCTATTACCGGGGCAGCGGAGTCCGCCATTCTCGGCAGCGCCAGCAGATCAGTTTACATAGACTCGGATGTAAAGTTACGCGTTCGCATAAAACCTCCTTAATGTGAGCCGGTTCACTGGATTGTGAATTGTCAGTAACGCTAAATTCGTAGACTTCTGGTCTACAGCCTGGCTTATATAGGCAGGCGCGGCAGTTATTTAAGAGTTTGAACGTAACGAGAGCATTTACATAAATCCTCCTTTCTGTAGCTGACAAGATTTAACGTCTTTGCCTATTCAGTGAACCATACCCTATTCAGGTGACGAAGGTTTCTGAGTGTAAAAATACGTAATTAGCAACGCTATTATCGCTAATTGTAAAAATAGAGCGAATGAAAATACCGGCAAAACGCAGACGTTTATACCGGTATTATTTATGAGTTGCTGGGGGCAATATCGCGAGGTAAGCAGTAGTCTGCTTTGCAGGAACTTAACGGCCCGTATTGCTGGTGGTTAAAGTCTCATCCTGCGCCAGCAATGTGATCACATCCCCGGCAATCTCCGGGCGGATACCAGGCGATTTATGCGCGGCATGGGCCGCAACAGCCAGCGGTCTCCAGTTGAGAGACGCTGCAATACGCCTGATCTCTTCAATAACCCGGAATGTATCGCTCTCCAGTGCCAGGCCCGCACGAGCGGTATCGAAAGATACGCGCTGCGCCGAAGTGAGCGGTGAGTGCTTCTTCAGTTCTGCGGTGATGATACGCTGCGCTTCAGCACCGATTGACGCACCACCTTCGACGACCCCGGTTAAACCGACGAGCTTACCTCCATCACTGCGGGTATTATCGTCTTTAACCCTGGGGGGCGGGGCCAGGGCGTTCAGATCCACGTCCTGTTGCAAGAGCTCCAGCAGGTCAGCCAGCATATCGGGTTGAATCACACCTTTTAAAGCCGCTGCGCGTTTTGCCAGGCTGACAGGAGAACGTCCCAGGCGGGCGGACATCGCGATAAGGCAATTAGCCACAACAAAGAGGTCATCAACCCCAATCAGTGGGGCACACTCCAGCCGGAACGTCTGATCATCACGGATTGCATGAGCTGGTGGGGCCGGTTTAGGTGTTTTGGGTTTTGCCTGCGGCTTGTCATAACCACGAAGGGCTTTTTCTGCACTGTCAGAAACCTTACGGATGCTTTGCGCCAGTTCGTCACCACCAGCCAGGCCTGCGGTCAGCTGAAGCATATAATTGAGTCTGCCGAGCATGTCAGGGGATGCAAGCCCGGTCGCTATCTTCTGGCTGATGTCGTTAAGGTTGCTGAGTATGCCACCGGCGATTTTTGACGGGGGTGTAACAACCGCCTGGACATTATGGCTGGTATGAATTTCCCGCGACACCAGAGTGAGCACTTTGCGCCAGTCAGGTTGTACACCGGCATCCAGCGTCTCAAGGTGGCTGATTGCATTTCTCAGGCTATCCCATCTGGATAGCTGTAGAGGCTCACCGTTCTGCTTTCCCGATTTCAGCCACTGAACGAGGTAGACGAAGTCAGATGTAGCTGAAGCCACCAGCCCGGCAATAACACGCTCTCTTGCTTGAGGCGTTGTAGGGTTAGTTCTGCGCACCGGCAGACGGTCATTTTTGTGCGCGGTTGGTCTTTTCATCTCGTATATCTCAACTTGGTTCCATCAACGATAAATCCGTGTCCGGGATCCAGACAACAATCAATCCATTGTATTTACCATGTTTGATATCGGCACAACCGGCAGCGCCGTCAAAAATTTGATTCATGACGGCGCTGATCAGAGCAGAAAACACTGAGGGAGGGGTTACAACTTCATGCGCTAAGCCTTGAGTGAGCGATGCAGCTGCTTTACAAATGCATCGAGATTTGGAGTAATTCTGGCATTGTCTGCATAGGCCATTTTGCCATTGGTATCGTCATGCAGATGCATCCTTCCGCTATTGCGGGCAATACGGCGAAGTTCTGTATTTGCTGGGTAGAGTTTGTGAATGGCTTCTCTCAGGCGCTCTATTTCCGAAATCAGCTCACGGGGGTTCTCAACAGGTTCGGCGGGGGAAGTGGTAAGCACCCGAAATTCAGCGTTCTCTGGCTGCATCTTAATGACTTCGATGACTCTGTCCCTGGCAACGGAATTCCATTCTGTAGCCATGCCGTTGTACTGGTTTCGAATGCGGAACTGGTAAACCGGCTCCTGCTCATTGACAAGTAACCAGGCATCGGCAAGCGCTAAATAGAAAGAGACAGGCCGGTTTATCACTTGGTGTTCCTGAAGGGCAGTTTTATAGCTGAGGACATCTTCAGGAAGGATATCCGTGATACTGGAGGTGAATTTTAGCGGATCCAGTGGATAGACCGGGCCGATTACCTTAAGCACAGCAACAGGGTTATTACCATCATCGGTAAACCAGAAGTCATTCTCATGACCGATATTGAGCCGAACATCTGCGGTCTGGTTATCTGCGAGAACGGCCTGCACCCGACGACCATTTTGCCACCAGCGTGGTGTACCTTGCATACATACCTCTTACAGGAATTTAGCCCGAGAGCCCACCTGCTGGTGGGCGGTCGGAAAACGGGTCTACTGAAGGTACTGCTCTGCCTGAGCAATACGTGAAAGAGTACCGGCATTCGGTTCAATCATCTGTATACGTCGGCTGTCCTCCAGTAAACCGGCAATTAGATGCTTGTCGGTATATGGGGCATCGTCATCCCCGAGCATTCGGCGGATAGCGGATAAATCCCCGGGGGGAACCGGGTATACCGATTCGATGAAGAGCTGCTCACCGTGAGGGTTCTCCCACTCAGATGGGCCTTGGGCGGAAGCAGCAAAACCGGAATCATTCAAACGTGCAAAATCTTCAAGCGCCTGGAGGCGGGCCGCAGTTTCATCAGTAGCGTAGATTAAGATCATACGCGCAGTCTCAGGCGATGAGCAGAACAGCAAAATGAGGAATGGCAGCATGTTGAACTCCATCAGTTAGCGATTTGTTGAGCTGGCGGTGTGGTTACGCCGGTGAGTTGCTTAAGACGAATATTGAGCTCATGAATCACGTCATCGCGTTTGCGCCAGCTGGTGGATGGCAGGGCCAGGAGCGCTTCAGCTTCAGACACGGAGAGACCAGCCAGGTGAGCTTTCGATGAAATCTCTGCGTTATATAATTGCTTCAGCACAACCAATGAGTGCTGGGAGGATGCAGCCATCATCATGAAATGGCGAAGCACCGCACAATAGATTTGAGTAGACATATTAAGCCGCCTCGTTCAATGCGTGAGGTAATGATTAATGGCATGTTCAACATAGCCAACAGATTTACCCACCAGGTGTGCAAGCTGCTGCACATGATGATGGTGAACTTCACGGCACGGGCCAAATGAAGTGGTGTAGCGATACCAGAGACTACGGCCTACAGAAAAAAGTTCTTTTTCTGTCTGCGGGCGTACTGGATAACAAACTGGACGTGCAGATGTAGTGCGACGACCGTTATTTCGAACTTGATGAATTGCAGTATTCATAAATCACCCCGCGTATGTTTTTCGTTTTGTTTACTAACTTCAGTTAAACACACGCCGGGTGGCTGACGAATAGAAAAGCCATAAATAAAAGAGCTAAAAATTTAAGCTCTTTATGAAAGAATTATTCTGGGGTTGGAAACCAGATAATGTCCGAAATAGGCTTATAGCCCGTCAGTAAAGCCAGGCTGGAATGCAGTTCTTTAACGATCTGCTTATTATTCTGCGTTTTCTCAAGTGCCGCTATAGCCTTTAGCAGGGTATTTGCCACGGATGCTTTAGCATATGCCTGCGGTGAGCCGGTTAGCACCTGACTCATTATTTCCGTATTGTTAGATGGCAAATAGCCTTGCTCCTCGGCAATTCGTTCTGCACCGGGTGCTGAAATAACCGATGCGGCAAGTTCGTGTTCGTTTGCATAGTTAATAACATCAGATAACATTTCGAGAGCAGTGGTATCTGTCATGATAAAGCCGTCTGCTACCCACTGAGGAGCAACATCGAAGCGAACCACCCAAGAGTAAGGTATTACGTTTGACATATAGTGACCTCATTAAAGGGAAATATAAGCGTCAGGGTTTTCTTCAACAGAAAGAAACTCAATATCTTCGAGATGCATTCCTGCATTACGAATACCTACCTCGGATAACCAGGACAGGATTGTTTCATGATCCGGTTCACCAGAAAAATCAACAAAGGCTGGAAGAACCCAGTCGGGTGCATAGCCCGCGCTATACATAACAGTGGCAGTAAAGCGCCCAACGTGCGGTATTTTGAAAAGAATGGATGCCTGCTCAGGGGTATTAATTACCATGCCGTGCTGATAGACGACTTCCCAGCTTATCCCATGCTCTCCTGTATTTCCGCGATAGAGATGGTGGCGGTCAACGGCCCAAAGGACACCTTCGCGATCCAACCAGCAGAAATAGTTATTATCTGGGGATACAGTGATCCCAAGGTTCATTAACTCAGCCACCAGCAAGCAAGGGTTAATATCAGTTACAGTTTTGATAACCGTCAGTACTCCCTCGGTTACGGCAGTAACTGTCAGTACCTTCGAGGCACTGATCCAGAATTGATAACCTGCTTCTTTAGCCTTCGCGATTAAATTAAACATTGTTGCTTCCCATTGAATGGCAGTTAGGTCAATAACAACATGAGGCTGGTGGGTGACAAACAGAGAAACTGACGATATTTCAAGAAAGAATTTAGCGATGAGAAATACTGGGGCTGCAATGCAGTCTGTACTTGCCAGCGCTTCGCTCGGCCAACCCCTCGACAGCCCGAAAGCAAGTTTCGGTCTGCCTCACGGTTATCTACGGGCGAAAGGCGGCACATTTGTGGGGGTGTCAGTGGTAGGGGGAAGTAATAATTCCGTGACATCAGCGTCGTGTTCGCTTGCCAGCGCTTCGCTCGGCCAACCCCGAGACAACCCGAAAGCAAGTTTCGGTCTGTCCCGGGGTTCCTGGTAACGACCAGACTTACCGCAGATCTACTATTTCGTTAATCATATGGCCTATGAATAAGAGTTAATCACGATACAACTGGATAAAACTCTCCACCCGGGTTCCATCACAATAGCTCGGCCAGGCATTCATCACAGGCAGTTCTTCCGTTGTGAATCTCCCCAGTGCCAGCGCTACCGAATACCAGACCGGGAATATCGTATTGGCTGATGTCATATTTCCATTGTTGATTAACTCATAGAGTCCGCGTCCATTCGCCCAGGCACTTTCTGGTGTATCACCGGCAAGGTAGTTATCGACCCAGATGGATGGTGACAGAGCATGACCTTTCGCCAGTCTCGCTAACGATTCATACCACTTCAGATATTCCGTGGTTCGCAGTGAGAGAATCGGGATCCCGCCACGTCTTAACAGTGCTGCCGCAGAAAGTGAGTCTACCGGCGCGGCAATTTTATCCAGCTGGTTACGGGCTTGCTTAATCCGAGCTAATAATCCCGCAGGACTCACCCGGGTGATGTATTTCTCTACCGTCTCAGCAGCCTCAGCTATGCCCGGGGCCGACGACCCTTCAACATGGAGGGGGCATAATACAAGGCCGGTATCATCGTGAGTAACCCAGGCAGAATTGTCAGCCGGATTCCTGACGATAGACAACGACTCACTTTGACCCAGGATCGTTAACCTGAATGACTGAAGCCGTTCGGCTATCCAGCTGCCTCCATCACCAATAACCTCAATGCGCTCATGACTCATACCGCATCACCTCTGCAAGTGCTTTACATTCAGACCTAATCATAATGGCTTCCCAGTTCGCAACAAAATCAGGGTGAGGACAGGCATAGCCTAACCATACTCAGGAAATTTACAGATATGTCGATCCACAAAACGCGCTCAAAACGCTCAGGCGCGTTTTAATCAATCCGATCGTGAAAATACCAGGGGGATAAGCTCAGAATCGTTCTGAGGCCATTCTGGCGTGGTTTTATCCCAATAACGGATCCTTTTGTGAATACAGATCGATTTCACAAGGGTATTTAGCCGGTATGAGACAGAGATGATCCGCTTTGATAATCAGAGCGATAAATTATTACTGGTTCCGTTTTGTTTACGATTGTATCGGGAGGGATGTCATTCCGAACGAGGGTATCGACTTCGCATTGGCCGTTCTGATAGCCGATCACAATATCCAGGCAGTACGCGCCGCGACAAAAACCCCCGGAGGAAAACCATGTCGGTTATTCACTTTTGGTTTTCCCCGGCGATTAAAACCCAAGGCAACCTCCGGTTGCCCATAAAAACCCCCGGAGGAAATTCATCTTTCCTCCGACATCGTGCGGTTTGATTATTACCATGCTCAACCGCCCGATGTAAAAATAGAGAAAACCGACGCTATCGCTTCCGCTTTGTTTACCTTCCATATTCGCGCCCGCGAAATAGCCCGCTGCATTCCCCACCGTTCATACCCGGGCGAAAACAATCGCGATCATATTGCGATCATCCTGATTCCTTTCCGTCGCGATAAGTCCGCTATCGCCTATAGGCTCACTAACAGATCGCCTGAAGGCTCACTAACAAAAATACCAGGTCATCGCCTGGTATTCATGTATATCCGTTATGTTTACTCCATTGTATTTCTAAAGCTGTTTTCTTAGGTGAGTTATTCGAAGCGAAAGAGCCTGCCGAATTGCACGGTTTTTTCGTAGCTCATCACGCAACCAAATAAGCTGACCTTCATACAGTTCGATAAGCGCAAGTTCTCGCTGGCTTGCGTCCTTAAATTTCGCTGGTGGATATGATTCGCCTTTGTTGAGAGGTAGGTATTTGGGGACGACACGATCAATGCCACCACCAGCTTTGCGTAAAGGAGTCAATCTGGCCCAGCGGATCCTGATAGTTGTTCCTTGCCTGGTTACGTTAAAGCTGTACCGCGCCTTCTCGTCGTCTGCGATAGCTTTCTCCCAATATTCCTCCCGAAGACTATTGGCTTCGTTAAACAGAAGTTCTGCGGCTGAATCAACCGCATCGCGAGCCTTTTCCAGATCATTGATATACCCGACGAGTTGCATAAAACCACCTCGATGTTTTTTGAGTAGGACTTAACCCCAAAAAAGAGAATCTCTATTATTACGCCAGAACCCTACGTTTCTGGAGAAAGAGAAAGTTCCTTTTCAGGTTCGATTTTTAGCATTCAGTTCCGAAACAGGAAAGATTGATTCTCCAGTTAAGTAACTTTCTGGGTGTTCTCATTTTTTGGATGTTTCTGGAGAATACAATGGCAATCTGGTGTTTGAGTTATTAATATCAATCTGTACTGGTACTTTTATCAAGCCATTTTATTTTAATCAAGCTGTTTGCCAATCTCTATATGATATGGCAGAAAACGACGTTTCTGGGTATTTCTACTTTTTCATAGGTTTCTGGGGAATATAATGGAAACTCACTTTCTCTGACGTAAAGGCGATTGACGTAATGATTGCCACCACTGCATAGACCTCATCGTAAGCGCTTATGTGGAATCGCTATATGATATGGCAGAAAACCATGTTTCTGGGCTTTACCGTTTTGACTACCTTTCTGGAGAATACAATGGCAACCAGACCGAAAACCGCCTTTCACTTTCACTTGTCTTGAGGATCAATCCTAAATTACATCGGTGTCATGGTGATTTTGGTCACATTTTATAGGTATATATACTAATTTGAGGGGGTGTTTTTTGGGGTGGAATGAAGGTTCAAAGTGCATATTTAAGTGAAATTCTTTCATGCGCTTAAGTTAAATTTTAACAAGATGCCACCTTGAAAAATCCCCACAGCATTCCTTAACTCACGTCTCCTTAACTTGCCTGTCCAGTATATATACTCCGCCAAATTCCCAGGCGGAAAGCCTATCTAAAAGCGTTGTCCTCACAAATTACCATCTAATTTACCCAGTCTAATTTAAGTTAGGGGTTGATGATTTTAAGGCTAGATTTAGCCATATATAGTGTCATGTTTCATGCAGCATTTATGTACATAACGGACATCTTAAGCGTCCAAATCTAGCCATTATTAACGTCAAAAATGGGGGCGTTTTGCCGATAAAAAAAATGGTATTCAATTATCGTTTGAATACCATGTAACAACTTGTTAACGGTTTATTCCCGACGTTGGCAGGGGGAGGCCACCTTTCATTACGTTAGTGCGACCCCCTTTTTTGGCGCTCAAATGTTATCGGAGTGGCAGTAATTCATTTTTAACTTGCAGGGTTAACGAATGAGCAATGACAAATTGGTTGTCTGCGGAATTGATATTGGGTACAGCAATGTAAAAATTGCTGTCGGGGATCCAGCGGATGACAAACCCACAGTCAGTATTTATCCGGCCTACGCAACGAATGAGGCTGTAGAAGATGTGCGGCTGGTAAAGCGTAACTGCGAACACGAAGTGCTTGTCTACCCAGGCGGTAAAGAATGGCGGGCTTTTACCGAACGCCCTGATGCACGGGAGTTGCATGACCGTTACCACATGACAGAAATGTACCTGGCGCTATATCTGGCCTCACTGGATAAAATAGCCGCTAAATCTGGCAATGACATCGATCTGGTAGTAACAGGTTTACCTGTTCGTCTAGCCAACGATAGCGAACGCGCAAAACTTACCGCTAGGCTCACCGGGACGTTTACCATTGCGCCTGGAAAAACAGTGACTGTTAAAAAATGCCTTGTTCTTCAGCAGGGCGTAGGTGTCATCAATGACATCGTTAACAGACCAGGCCTTATCAGCCAGGAAGAGTTAGAGAAGGCGACTATTCTCGTGGTTGACCCAGGCTTCTTCTCGATGGACTACATCGCCTTTAAGAGCGGGAGCCGGGTATCAGGCTCTTCAGGTTCATCACTAAAAGCAACCAGTGCAATTATTGAAAGCATTGTGAATCGCCTTAATGCCGTTAACCCGGAAGAGCGTATCGATGATTTACCAGAAATCATTGAAATCGCTCTCCGTAACAATGAACCATCTTTCTTTAATGGGTTCCGCCACATTCCCCTACGCCCTCTGCTTGAAGAAGCAATTCCCTCCATCGCCAGTGATGTAGTCAAAGAGTTGCGAAAATCGACAAGGGTTCTTGGGCCAGTCCATATCATTGCAGCTGCCGGTGGTGGGACTGGGTTCTATGAACAGACTATTCGTGAGGAATTCCCCCGAGCCAGGATCGTATCGAGCCCGTTGCCTGTTGCCAGTAATGCTATCGGTTTCTGGAACTATGGCGTTGACTTGATGCTTTACGGTGACGATTGAGCAAAGGGGGGTTCATGCAAGTTCGAGTGACGATTAATCCAATACTGTTTCCAGAGCTGATTAATTATCTGGAATCAAAACCGTCTGGCCAGCGTAGTAGTTCTCTATTGGCGCTGGCGAACCGAGCATTGCTAGCGGGTGACAATTTTATACCCGGTGTCGTCCGTGAGACTTCAAAAAAACGTAAATCAGAACAGAAGAAATCAGTCCGTGGGCCGAATATAGAAAAGGAGACTGGTCTGATGACTAGTCAAAGAGACGGCCACTTACCCAAAGAAAATGAGGACAAGGAACCAAAATTTCGTCACGTGGTTAGCGACGATATAGTCAATACAGGCCCGCCGTTTGGTGAGGGCGATGATATTCAGCATCTCGAAGTAAACGATGGCCAGTTATCGACGGCGAACCTAATCAGTCAGCCTGAGCTTACTGGAAACGAACCGGAGCCCAATCCCGGAGATAAATCGGGTTTTGGGGAGGCAGGTAACAATCAAGGTAGCGGCGTTAATGTAAAGGGTACACCAAGGCGTGTACGCATAAGTTGATGCCATCGTAGGGTTAGTGGGGAGGGGGAAATGCAGAAAGCAACGAAGAGTTTGGTGCTCGCTTTACTATGTGCTGCTTACTGCACGAGTTCGAACGCCAGGCTTGTAGATCTTCGTGGCACTTCCTGGGAAAAACATTCCCAGAAAGAGTGTGGTCTCGATCCGTACCTTCTCTACGCGGTGGCACTCACCGAGAGTAAAAAAAATGCAGGAACCAAGGGGTATGTTGTTCCGAGCCCCTGGGCATTGAACAACTATGTTTATGGGTCGTATTACCCGACAAGTTATGAAGATGCTAAGAGAGCGCTAGCCCGCTACCTCTCTGCCACTCCGGTAACAGATATTGGAATCGTTCAAATTAATTTTCGTTGGAACGGACAGTATGTTAACCATCCTGAAGAACTCTTGGATATCGATACAAACATCCGAATCGGGGCAAAGACTTTGTGTGCGGCCATCAAAGCTAACCCTGGTGATATAGAACTGGCGATAGGTGGATACAACACTCAAAACCCTAAGTTGGAAGGCAAGGCTCGTGAATATGGTCAGCGCGTATTACGCGTATGGAAGAGGCTTATCGAAAATGATTAATCAAAATTTGTATTTTCTACAGACTGCCATCTCAATTATTACCCGTGCGCAATCGTTGTATAAAAGCCCTTTTGAGTTAGCAGAAGGTGACCGGGAGTTCTTGATTGAGAAAACTAATCAGGCAAAGCTCGCACTATCGATGGAGAAGTATGACTTGCCCATCTTTAATATCTGTCATGATCCTGAACGCAAGATTTCTACTGAGGTAGAAAAATTCGTTCGCCATGATTCATACATCCTGCGGCTTGCTCTGCTGGTATTCAGTATTCGTGTTTTCATTAATACAGGTACTGTCGCCCAAACATTCTACTGGTTTGATAATGAAAAAACCGTCCAGCTTGTCGAACGTATGGATGATGCACAGACAATTGATGCAATCATAACCGGCAAAATATATTTTAAACCTATTCGTCCATTTGCCGATTTAGTAGATTGTGACTTCAGTACAGTTATTGGAGCCCCCAACCCAACCTTGGAATTAACAGGCTACTTACAGTCGCGCTATTCTCATTGGAGTAATTGATTATGAAGGCTGCTCTTGTCCGGGATGAAGATAAATTTGCGTTAACTCAGAAAATGGTAAAATTAGGCTTCCGTAGAAAGATTATTGTGCATTCACTTAATGCAAGTGACCGTGTTATTGATTTTTTGCGTAAAGAATTCCATCTGAGTGATGTATCGATCGGACGACTTAAACATTCAGAAACGTTGCTCAACACGACACACAAAAAAGTTGAAGCAACGAATTTTATGAGCATCTATCTGCGTCGTTCGAAAGATCCTAATAACAGTGACAACATCGTTGATGTGGTTAGTGCGTTCGAAATCTATCGGGAGCTAAACCTTAAGTTCCGCCCGGAAGAAGCCTCAAAAATGATGATTGATGCCAATGAGGCTTGGACGCTTGCTCGTGATTTTCGTGCTGAAGAAATTCGCATGGTAAGGTGTTACCGTTGCGAGCTTTCATTTATTTCTCCGCAGAGTTGTGACCGTCCACGGAAAAAGCATATTTGTCCGTTTTGCTCTGATGCAGAAACTGAAAATGAAAATTCGTAAGTGACTAAGCTAAATTTAATAAAAAAGCCCGTTGTTACGGGTTTTTTTATTGCATGGTGACTTCGTCACCTGAATGAGTCGGGTTAGTATTGAATAACAAACCTACTGGTGTCCCAAGGAAAATAAAATGAAGAAAATCTCTGGTCTTGCTTTGGTATCGCTGATGTTAGTTGGTTGCGCGGCTTCTCAACCACCGGCTATGCCGGTGGACTCCAATCCATCTGATGCTTTGAAATTTGCCCGGGCGATGGATTTACGTCAGATCACCGATACGGGCGATCAATACCTTATCTATAACGGCTTCACGTCTAATGGCCAGCTTGTCCCTCTCAAAACTCCGGTTAAGGCTGGTGAAAAAGGTGTAACCAACTTGGGAGGTAATGGAGTGGCCGATGTGGCTGCGGGCTTCGCGACACACACATCTTTCATCCCTGTACTGTCTGTTTTAACGGCCCAACAGCCTACAGCGATCGTTGATGGCGTTGTACGGGTCGCATCATGGAACGGTAAATCTCAGGAAGAAAACGAGCGTGAGGTCAATGCGATCTTCTGGAAAACACTAACCCGGATGGACGGATACAAAGTTGGTGGGATGTGCGAGGGGAAAGGCGGCGCTGTTGAAAATGCTGTTCGCCGGAAAGCGACAAACGGTGATTGGGTATCGTATGCTGATATTGCCCCAACGTTGCCAAAACCACCTATCAGCACCAGCGGTCAGGCGACATTCATTATCGGTAATGATTGTTTCAACCTCTATGCTGCCCGAGGTTCTAACGTGGGATTGGTTAAAGCAATGAGTAAAGAACTGGGCGCTCAGCGGGCGCTGTTCTTGCCTGGTTCCCCTGAGCATGAGCCAATGGTATTCAGCGACGGTCAGCAATACCTGTTCAGGAAGTAAAAAAAAAGCCCCGACATAAAAATCGGGGCTTTTTACTCGTCAATGCTACTGAGTCTTCAGCACGGCTTCTGTACTTGATTTCGCAGCATCTACATCGATACTGTCAACGCCGCTCTGGAAACGCTCCAGAGAGTTCTGGCGTGAGCCGTCAATGTTCAATACACTTCCTTTACCGGTTATCTTATCAAGATTGATTTCTGATGCTTTTGGTAGAAGTTTTGCCTCGTAAAGTGAGCCAATCCATTCTGATAAATCGAGTTTATTAAAATCGATCCGACCAAACTCTTCTAGCGTCAGAGGCCTACAGTCCGGGTTCTTTTTATCGCCCCAACTTATGCCTAACATTGGTCTCCCTTGCTCCTGAATAATACGACCGATCTGCGAGTCAAATGTGCAGTAACTTGACCGCTTCTCGATACAGACGCCCAGGAACTTTGTTTCGCACCAGCTTGATATATGAACTGCTAATTTTGTCTCTTTTTTGACGGCCAGCTTAAATTCATCTGGAGTACAAGCCCAGATGATGTTGACCAGAATATTGGCAATCTGATAAGCCATATAAGCGTATCCAACCACGGATATCGCGGAAACAATTGTTGAAGATAATTGCACTGAGGTTGCCAGGCCTGACGATGTGACGGCAGCGCCCCCACCAGAAGCCGCACTTTCAAAAATCAGGTTCGTTGCAGCTGGGCCGAAGGTATCAAGCGTCCACTGGGCTACTTGTTTAGTCAGCGCTCCGATAGCCTGATTCATTAATCCAGACAACCCTGCTTCTGTAGCTTGCTGGGCAGCTTCTGTACCTGCGGAACCGACCAGACTGTTGAATGCCGAGATTGCAGGACGGGTAATGGTATCGATGGCGTTAGTTAAAAGCTCAGACCCCATGTCGAAAACGCCTTTCCCTTGTTCGAACATACCGGCTTTAACCGCGACAGCATCTGCAATTTTCAGGGTGTAGTACGATAACTGCAAATACTGAATCCAGCTGACATCTACAGGCTGATCGCAACAATCCACCCAACCGCCCATAGCCGATTTACATTGAGCTGACTCACCTTTGAAAAGAGTACATGAGCGGTTCGTTTCATCAGTATCATCGCCGCACTTCATTTCATTCAATGCGTAAGTTGCGGCCTGAAGGGTTGCAACTGCTTTGTTGAAATCACCGCTTGGTTCTGTTGATGGCTGAAGGCAGGAGCCATTCAAGCACTGAACTGCACCAGGACACACATAAGTATCCGTGGCAGAGGTATTGGGTACGACGACATCTGTTCCGCAATCCCATACTTCGGTAGCCTGCCAGCATCCGTTTTTGTCCCCCTCAGCGCCTGTAATGCATGTTGATTTGATGAACTTACACGCGGTGTCAGCATCATACTGCTTACAGGTGTTGTTAACACCGGCGTCTGTCCCACAGTTTGAAACCACGGTAGCCGATTTGCAGAATGGTGATAGCCCGCTGATGGGCGGCTTAGCAAGCTGACTTTCGCATATACGAGCACCATTAATGGTTGCGCATCCATTGGTATCAGGAGTGACTGTTTCGCGGCAGGTGACCGTATAGTTCTGGCAATAACCGGCGTTAATGGCTTTCAGCAACGTATCGAATTGTTCTGGTTTATCGACAGTCCATTCGTTATCCGAAATGATCTTACTCGGGTCGAAGTTAATATAGATAAGAGCATAACCTTCGCCACTGCCGGTTACCGACACTCGGTTTTTGAAATTAAGAACTCCATTCATGGGAGTGTTTCGAATTTGCGCAGTGACATCGACATTTATTGACTGATCCCAACTGGTGCTAAGTTCACACTTTCCAGCGGTTTCGGGGGGGAAAGTACCAGTACCGTATGGCCCACCCCATACAAGGCTAGCTCGGTCTGTTCCGCCGACGTAAATTTGCATATAGTCATCCCATTTTGCCCTGACTATCCTGGCGCTGGTGACTGCCTGCGGGTTGTAAACGGTGACTGCCATTGCCTGTTCGAAAATCTTACAGTTGCCGTCCCAGTAGTTATCCCCAACAGTGCCGAGCCAGAGCTCGATACAGTTAGTCCCGCAGGAACCGATGTTTGCAGCCCCGCTATAATGCGAAAGCATACCGGCTACGTAAGGATGGTAGAGAGTAAATGTGCCGCTAACACTCGTGGTACGGGTACATTCCCGGTAGTCAGGTATGTGATTAACGGTATCTTTGTTGGTCATGGTGCGCGTCATTGAGCAGTCACCAAGATCCTGCATGTATTTATCCTGATTTTCCAGGAAGTCTTTGTGGCCATCAAAGATGGAATCGTCGGGCTTAAGGTTTGCCGTAGTTTTCGTCGAGCCCACCAGCGTTCGATAAGCTTCACCGCGAAGAGAATCTTCTGTTTTCAGATTGGCGTTAGTCGTGTTGCCAAGTTTTAATGTGTTGCTGTCATCTCCGAATGTGCCTGTCAGGCTATCCAGTGAAGTTGATGAACCCTGATTTGGGTAAGCCGAGTTCAGGTCAACGGCCTGGCCTTTTCCATACTGAACCGTACCATTTGACGTAGCTGAAACCTGCGGAAGTGTTTTATAGAAATTGGTGGCTGATGTGACGTTTTCCTGGGTCGTAGCGGAAAAGGCATACGGCATGTAGGATACAACACCAAGGTGGCATAACATCGTTATTGTGCAGAGTGGTCTGTAAAACCATTTTTTTCGGAAAAGGTTTTTCATTCTATGATCACCTTTGTCGTGGTTACTGATTATGAAGTCAGCGATCTCGGTAACTAAATTTCGTCAGCCAGCATTTCTATGCGAAGCTACTAAAATGAAGGATTAAGCAGGCAGCGTATTAAACGGACTGGTTTCAGACAATAAAGAAGGACGGCAAAACGAGGGTGTTTTCTGCGTTCTGATTATTACCGACTGGGGGTGCTTATGGACATGTTTGGTATAACTGGCCTTATCCCATTATCGGGGCCGAGCGATTCTGATTATGGTGGTGGAAATGGTCGAAGAGGCCGTGGAAGAAAAGGGCGGACGGCCAAGAGTAAATGTGAGCGAATGTGGGAGTTTTATATTCTGTTCTATTCTTTATTGAGCCTTCCAGTTGTCTATATGTTTGCCACTACGTAAAAGCCCTGCCAGGCTGGCAGGGCTTTATTACTAATCACTTTTTCGATGAAATAATCATGTCATCGTTTCCGCCGCTATGGCCACCTTTACCTTCCTTATGTCGCGGATGTACTGGGACATACTCCTGATGCGATTGAGTAGCTCGTGCAGGTGGTGGATCACTGAACATTGTACCTCCGTTATTTGAATCGCTATGGCCACCAGCACCGTGGGCATTAACGGTCATAGTTTCAGCTTCGCCGTATCCCTGGTTGTGGGTTCCCATCGCATAGGGAACACCATCGCCTACAGAAGAACCTCCATTAGATGCCTGATGCATTCCTCCAAGGTTATTGGCCATACCTCCAGAGTTATATTCATGCGTTTGACGGTCTGTATTCAATGCAGTTGTCGCCTGTTGAATAATAGAGCCATCATTTGCTGAACGGTCTAAACCAGCATTATCAATACGGGCAGCAATACCACGGGCAAGGGATGTATTCCCGCCAGACACAGTTCCATTGTTATTTTCCCCACCTGTCGCAAGTTGAATGCGAGCCATCATGTCACTGCGGGCCTGGGTAAGTTGTTGCTCAGATGCACCGGCTTTGGTCATTGCGTAGTAGTTCACAATGGAATCTCGCGCTGCTTCGCGGTTTGCATCACCACCCAACGGAATTTCTCCGGCGATTGATTTGGCCTGGTTATGCACCTGCTCATAAACCGGGCTCTCCTTGAACGCATTGCTGACATGAGAAACGAGCTTGTTAAAGTCTCCAGTGATACCGCCGAGATTATAGTGGTTGTTTTCGAAGTCATTCGCGGCGGTGTTACCCGCTTTAGTCATGACTTCACCTTGATTTCCTTTATGAATTTGATCAACTGCACCGCTATTCTGTCCACCGACAGTATTAACCTGGCCTTGCCCATAACCATCTGACGATGAAGCATGTGCATCACCCAACGCACCGTAAGAACGGCCAGTTACAGCATTTACCGAGTTACTAACGTCCGCTGCACCAGCAACTGCCCGGCCACCTGCACTTTCAGCTCCGCCACTCACTCCACGGTATTGCTCAGATGCGGTTGTGGTCAACGCTGGGCTGGAGTCAGCGTTAATGAACCCGGCTTTGGCTGCTACTGCACCTGCTAAACCAAGTTCACTGGCTGCTTTGAATTGCGCAAAGGTATGTGCATCTTCGTGAGTCATACCTAAAGAGGTCAGGCTCGCTGCATCACCGGCGATTTTGCTGGATAGTTCAGGGTGCGCCGCGAGGGTTTGAGTCAATGTTGCTTGTGCATCATGGTTACGACCAATAGCCGTAGCAAGTTGCGCTGCGTTCATTGTCTGGCCCATTGAGGTACTTGAAGCAAACGAGTTTGCTTCCTGGAAATTCTTTTGTGCGGACTGCATTCTTTGATTTGCCTCAGCAAAAGAACGAGTCGACTGAGAACTTTCTCCTTCTTGCGATAAGGACTGGTACATCGCACTTGCTGCCGTGTTGACGATGCGTGACTGGGTAGCGCTGTCGACTTTATGCGATGTGGCACTGTCCGTAGAACCGTACTTAGCGCTGTTGTCATTACTCAGCCCACTGCTTTCTGCCTCTGAACGAGACATACCACCCTTAACGCCTACACCACCGCTTGGGCTTCCAAATCCCCCACCGACGCTCGCATCGCTTTTGGCTATTGATACAAGCGCCTGCATATCAGAAATTCCTTGTTCTTTAGCTACAGAACTAACATAGGCGCGGTCAGAGCTGCTCAAGCTTGCAAATGCTGCGTTTGAAGCATCACTGTAAACCTGCGAATGCCCCCCAGAGTTCATGTCGCTGGCCACCAGGCTAATCATTGCGCCGGATTGAGCAGTCAACGAGCTAGAGGCTGCATCAAGTTCCTGCTTAGCACTGGACAGGTTGTGAGTAGCGACCTGTTTCATATCAATGTTTGGGAGAGTGCCAGAAGACCCACCCATGATCGTTCCTTGCGTTGGGTTAAATTCAACATCGGAACCACGACTGTTGATCGCAGGAGCGTTGGTAACATCAGGTGCGAGGGTTTTAGTATCGGCGGCAGAAGGTGCTGCTGCTGAGCTTGCAAGAGAGTTAAAGGCAACAGAACTGCCCCAGACAATGAACCCACCCAGGGCCGGGATCATCGCGTACAAGTTACCAGCAAGACCTATGCTTTTTTGAGTCTCAAACAAGAGTTGATAAAGCTGAGCAAAACTAAGCCCACCAGAACCCGAACTGACAAGGATTTGGCTGGATGCATCGCGGATGCTATTCAAAACATACATATTGACGACCGCCGCGAGGGGAAGCCAAGTCCATGTCCAGATGATAACGAGGAAGTACTTCATCACCAGTCGCAAACCCATAATACCCAGACCGAAAAGGAAGGCCATAAATGGTGCGAGTGCGTAAATTATCCCCTGGAAAATCGGCATAAATGAACCCATCCAGCTCAAGAATGATGAACCAGAAGAAGACCATTGGAATGCCTGTTGAGTCATGGTTTGGGCGCGTGTTACAGCAGCCGTACCACGAAATGAACTTTCGAGGCCGTACATTGGCAATTCCCTGAAATGCGGGTACATGACCAACATTAACTGGAAATCACGAATATCAGTGCCGCTGATGTTGAAAAAATTAAGAACTTCCTGGGCCTTTCCTGAACCTGAACACGGTGCTCCACCGCAGGTGCGCCCGGATGCTGTATATGAGCTGGCAAAAGCTGAGTCGAGACTCGACGCGTTCTGAGTTGCTAATCCTTTAAGTTTCGTGTAAGCGTCAGAACAAGTATAGAGTGAGCCTCCATTAGATGATTCTTCAGTGCTAGTAGACCAACCGCTGCGAACGTTGTCGTATATAACAACCCGCTGGAAGGAATCATTCGAAGCCAGCCCAGATACACCCTGGTTAGAACGATACATTGATGCAAAAGTTTTAGAACCACGGATAATATCGTTTCCTACGCAGTTCTTAACATAATTTGAAACGCTTGAGTCCAGATCACCGTAAGCACCAGTTTGACCCGTCCAGCGCATTGGCGTTTTCAATGTGTCGTATAATGTGGCCAGAGTGAAAAGGGGATCCAGAGACCCATACTCAGTCATGCTTGGGACAGAAAATGCCTGCTCCATCTTCTCAGTCGTTGCATACCCGACAGTGGAAAGCACAGATGCGGCAACGGCTAATCCCGCTGGTACATTATCAACAGCACGGAACTTACCTGTTGTAACATCCTCAATATTGGTGCGCATCGATACACCGAAAAACAGGTAATACATTACGACGGCAACACACATATGAGAAAGGGATAATGTTTTCCCGGCTGATATAGCAGCAGCAAGCACGACACAAATCACACCAATAAGTGCTGAAATCCTAAACAAGGATCCGTAAGTGCCATCATTCAATAACATGGCAACTGCATTGAATATGTTATAAATAAATTCAATGTTGCCAACGGTATATACGTTCCATTCACTCATATTAAGTTACCTTGTTAGAGCGAGCCATCAAGAGAACCTTCAGATTCATAATGAACCTGCGGAAGCGTTGTCATATAGTTGCTGAATGATTCAGGTATACGGGCCTCACCACCATAACGAGATATCATGGCGTTATAGGAGACATACAGATTTTGCCTTGCCTTTTCGATTAACTCTCCAGCATCCTTATAATAAACCGACGCCGATTTATCATTTTCCTGCTGGAGCCGTGCGCCGGTCGCAGCAGCCGTGAGCATTTCGCTGAGGTAGTTATAGGCAGCAGAATAGGCTATGACAGGAGATAGTTCACGAATATAGGAATAAGATGCGCCTAAATCATGACGTGCAATTTGAGTTGCTTTACTGGTAGCGCCAGCAACGTTGTAGTAGTTGGCCTGGCGCAATTTAGCATCGCCTGGGTTTGATCCAGATCTGGCCGAGCTCAAATATCCGTTATCAATAAAGAAGAGGGTGATATTGGCAGCGAGACCTTTAATTACTTTGGTCTGTTTTTTTGGATTCTCACAAGTACTAGTCTGACCTGAACAAGACCAGAAGTCGAAACTATCGTCACCATTAATAAAAGAATCCAGGACATTTGAAGTTGCGAGTGGAGCAATTCTAACCACACTCTTTTTGGCTGACCCATCTTTATCTGTACCCAACTGGCTACCGACGATGATGGTGCCGGTCATAGACATAATGAGTTCTTTTTGCTCATCTTCGGAACCGATGAATTGATCGCTAAAGCTACCATTCTGGAGCAAACACCAAACAATGTTACCGTAATCGTCACATGCCTTTCTTTTCCCTGCCTCTTGTTTTTGTACGTCGGGTGCTTTACCACCACCCATATTGCCCCACATGGCTTTAAATTGGTCTGAGAGGCCATCAGAGGACAGCTGAGAAGATACAGCAGCCTTTGCACTGTCACCAAATGCAGATGCAGTGTCGACTAACAACCCCTTCGCTAACTGACACGAATTTGCGGTCAGATCGTTCATCTGCTGGATGATTGCCTGCATTTTCGAAATAGCATTATCCAGAACGGCATCCATAGCGTTCAGGGCCAGCTGGAAAGCGAGACCGGCAGCATTAGAAGCAATATTACGTAGCATCTGGACAAACTGATCAGCGTTGATGAACGAGAATGACCCACCAAAAAGGTCTATCCCTCCACATCCTCCCTGCGCTGAAGGGAGACTAATACTGATAGGTGTCAATGTACGGAGCTTATTACGTAGAACAAATCCCCCACCGGTATAACCATCACGTGTAACGCTCTGATAATCACCGGGGGCTGTAACATTAGACATAGAGCCGAACATACTGTCTAGCTGAGTACTAATGCTGGTGGCCTCGCATTGAAAAGTAGTCAACCCGGTGAGGCAAATAGAAATTGCAAGAATGTTTCTACGGAATACATTCTTTATATTAAAGTTACGCGAAATATTCATTTTTCCCCCGGGTTATTTACATTTTGGTTAGGTGTCGAACCGTAGCCAGCTTTGGCTTGTATATATTTAATAAACTCATCAGGTTGTTGAGTTAGGTCTTTAGGCATGTCATTCAGAATGTTTGAGTCGATATAACCCGTGTCGTTATATGGCAAGGTGCTCTTATATTGTTGGTCAGAAATGATCCCTGCATCGTGGGCGATAAGGACTGTTCTTGAAATTAACTGGTCGGCACTGATAGGCCCAAATGAGACAATGCGTGTTGTAGATGGCGGGATTGCCAAAGCTATCGCAGGTGCGTTTGATATTTGGAGCTTTGATGCCTGGCCAGAATCAGGCCTCCAGTCCGGGTAAATATTCCCAGGGAGAGGTTTACCATCAAGTGAAATTGGGATGACCTTCATATCTGTCATGAAACTAAACGTATTCATGACGGAAGCTTGTTTTACGCATATGGAGCAGTTTTCACCACGGAAAAAGAAAAACAATCCTGCTTTTGTTGCTACGTCTTTTATGACCGTTCTCGAATTGTTCTCAGCTTCATTCGATTGATCCATTGCCCCAAATGTTGAGGTTGAGCGGCGGCTATTCTCATCTATCAGGGGGTCGGTAGAAGTAACTAACCTAGCCATATCAGTAAAGCGGCTGGCTTTATCCAGCATAATGCGTTGGGCCAGAAAATATGCCCTAACATTTTCTTGGGTAGGATTGTCGATGGCCTGGTTGCGCAGTTTCTGAATGTTTTCATTAAACCAAGCGACGGTGAACGGAGCTGGGCCAGGCTTTTCAGTTGCGACAGGGTCAGGAGTCGACTCCACAGGTGTTTGAGCAACCTGTTTGGGAATTTCTTGAGGCGGTAAAGTCGGCGGAGGAGGTAACTTCACTGGTTTTTTCTTCACTGGCTCAGGTGGCGATTTACGCCAGAACCAACCTTCCTCTTTACCATTCAGAAATGCCTGACCACCAGCGAGGTCGTCACTGGTGGTCTGAGGGGATTGAGGCGTTATGGTATTACCCTCATCCGCAAGAACAGAGGTAGTAAAAGCAAAACCCACTAGCAGGGGAATAATGCTCTTAGTTAAAAATTGATATTTCATCGGAATTACCCTCGGAAATTATTCTTGCGATGGACTCCGTCCAGAAAAAGGTATTTTTTCCACTAAAGACCCTTGCACTTTCAAGCTGGCGAGTTAATGCATAATGCCGATATCTGACCTGCCCTATACGTTTGGCTACACTATCCGACTTAACGCCAATTTCGGAGCAAGCCTCATCGAGAGTCATGCGTGTTCCATATTTACGCAATAGCTCATCAGTAACTATGTTCTTAGGGTCGTCGTTAACTAATATCGCAGGGATTTTGTGTGCTGGCATAAGCATTGCCCTGTTATGAGAACATTTAAGTGTCTTCATAAAACTCCCTTATCATAAATACGGACGGCATTACGATTAGTTTGCCATATGGGTAAAAATAAGAAGTTCAAAAATGGCAGCGTTTTGACTGTAAAAATCAAAAGTAATTTTCGTGTACATCCGTTTTGTTTACATGTTTGAAATCAGCAAATACAAAAAAACCCAGTCCGAAGACTGGGTTTTTCAGTGTTAGCTAATTAAAAGAATTAGATGCTTTAAAGACCAAAGTTATCTTTGAAATGACGTTGGTTTTTCCAGGATGAATTTTCCATCACACAGCATTCAAATACTGTATTCAGGTCGTCATCTGGAAATTTAAGGGCATCGTTGCCTATACGAATGATGTTACCGATGAGTTCACGGGCTAGCTGAGAATTACGCAAGAAACGAGTAAAGAACTCGTTGCTGATATGTTTGCCAAGGTTATAAGCAAATTCAATCAACGTTGCATCGTTAGCAGTCAGCACCGCACCAGATTCGTAATAAAAAACATTCTCTTGGCAGCCGAGGTTTTTCATTGCGCGGAGAAACAACATTTCTCCTTCCATATCCATAAGGCGAAAAATTATATCAATATCATATTCATCGTTTACGACAGCACCGACAGCATCATAAAGTACGGCAGCGGGAGCTTGTTCAAACTCATCACGTTCGTAATTCATCAACATACGGTTTTGTGCGTTATTAAAGCTATCAATATGATCTGATTTAGCAGTAGTTGAAGTATACATGAGTGACTCCTTAGAAATTTTCTACCAGACAGTTTGTTCTTTCATGAAGTCAGCCTCATTCGCTATAAAGCGTTTTGCTTCATTCATCGCCGTATCGAAATGTTTATTACCCAACTTGCGTCCGAGATCAGTTATCTGTTCAACAAGAAGAGCACATTCAGGGTGAGTAAATCGTCCACCACCTTGGCAGTAAGTTAAACGAGTAACCAGCATTGATGCCTTCGACTCATTTTGTGTTACATGAAAGATGGTTTTGTGAGTTCCTATCCCTCGTTCGTTCAGAATATTAATGGTTTCCATATCGGCGAGTAGTAATCTTAAGTCCTGCAAATCTCTTTCAATCGAATGAGTTCGCAATGACATACCGCCTGAGACAAAACCATAGACATCCCCGGTTTCAGAATAAAACATATATACCTCGATAAATTAAATTAATTAGAAGATACCCGGCTTACACCGTAATAGAGCATTAAAAATCTGCTCGCGAGCCTCAGAAGGATTTACTTGTTTTGCAATCCCTTCAATCCACTCATCAACCGGTATTCGGGTAAATTGATGGTCTGTATTGCGAATCCTGATTGCAATGACAGCCCAGTGAGCGAGAGCATACTGAACATAATGCTTATCGCCTGGTGCAACCTCACCGCGTATTCTGGCGGTGCGGTTGTTATACTCTATCAACGCGCAGCCACTCATACAGACTCCAGTTATTAATTAATATAGTTAAAAGACAATTCCATCATCAATCGCCGTCAGGCTTTCAATTTTTGGAATATCGATGAAATTAAATCGCCGAACATTTTTCGCCGTAATAATCCGACCGTCATTAAGCTGAAGGGTCTCACTTTCTTTATCAGAACGTGATGGCCAGGCAGCGATAACTGAGTCTTCAGTGATTACATAATGCCGACTATTTGATGTAAACAAAATGCATGGGATATCCATGAAATGAGACTCCAGACATTCAGTCTTTAAAATATTACCATTCTGTAGTGCCAATCCATACATCATTAATATATGCATTGGCCCCAAACTCAACCCCGCGTGGCTGTATTTTATCCAGAATCTCGAACGTCCATCCTTCTTCAGGAGGCCATTGAAAAAGCAATGGTGCTCCATCCAAATATTTTATGGCAAGGACGCTATGACGAAGAGGATCGAGGATGCTAGTCTCACCGGGTATTGCTTTAACCCAATAATGAATCACGATGTCACCTTTATTGATTTACAAGAGGAATAAATTGAGTTTGGGTCGTTATATCAGACATGAGTTCATATATCTTGTAGGGCCACCACTTTTTATCCATATCACGGAAGAAATGAACCTCAGTGATATCGGGACACATTGGATGCCACAGGCTAATAACCATGAGCTCAGATGCCTCAACCTCAATGAACTGATTGATTGAAGTAACCCTGAACTCATTCGTGGCAATAAACCCTATTAGATCCTCCAGCTGATTAAGCAAAAAACCCGCTTGTCGCTGTTCAGAGGAACTGTCGAAATCATGCTTTAAAATATTCATGTTAGTCTCCAGCGCGGAACGAAAAAAACGCTGACCGAAGTCAGCGTTTATATTTTTACAGAGGCTTATCCCTAATCGGCTTTGCAGCCTCTTTAGGATAAGTGTGATAAAACGCTTTTCTGTACTTTTCGTATCCAATACGTTGGGATGCAACATGTTCCATATTAGTGGGAGCAGTAAAGTGATGACGCGCAATCAGACTTGCTTGCTTAGCCAATTCACCAGACCACTCGTGCAGGATTTCCATTCGGGTTTCGAATGGGTCAAGACCTGCTATTTTGCAGCAACTCGTAAATGAACAAAGGTCTTCCTGATTTTCTTCCGAACAAATCCAGAGGATTTCATCCACACGCTGCTCGCCAGTACTACGGTATGCAGTCATGATATATATGCTATCCCGAATTATCTCGTAAGCCATCTTTGATGAAAAACGAAGTTCATAATTATGTTCTAAATCGGCTGATATCAGATCATATTCACTTTCAGTGGCATCGAAAATACTCATGAATGAGAGTTGATTTTCGTGAACCACTTTAAATTTTGCGGTTGCAGACATAATGATCACCTTTAAAATAAATTAAATTAATTTAGAAAGTTAAAACAGAGATTAAAATACAGATTAAGACAGGAGAGCTTTACGGGTTACTTCAAAGAGTTTGTTACGTAAGGCAGAAACAGAACCGACAGAAATACCGGTATCACCAAAAAGACTTTTCATCATGCTGTCATTGGCATCACCGAAACCGATACCAATAACGATGATGTCATCATCTTTAGCGCTTTGTATCATCGCTCGCGCAGAAGCCATATCATCAGGCTGGCCATCAGTTGCAATAACCAATACATGGCGATCCGCTTTAGCTGACGTCAGGTCTGCAAGTGCAGGCCATAACGATTCGCAAAGAGGAGTACAACCTTGCGTACCAATTCCAAACTGATGAGTTCCAATAGCTGTCCGTAGAGTTTGCTCCCGTCCTTTTAACAGACCTACGCTATTATGCGCGGCGTGTGGGAAATGATATGCCGAGGTAGTTACCCCCTGAATACCATCGAGCGCATACAACATTGATACAACAGCGGCTTCAGCCTCTTTAACCGACCGGCTCATTGACCCGCTAGAGTCCAGCAGGATAGTAAAAGCAGAACTGACATCTACTGCCTTGGACTTATGTTTAAAAAGACGCGTATTTCCCAGCATGGCACTGGTAACCAGTCGAGAATCAAGCTTACGACCAGTTTCACGATGTGTTCTTCTCACCGCTCTTACACCCTGCAACAACCCATGAAGTGATTGACGTAACCCGGTAGCCATCTGCACCCCTAAACTTACGGATGCATTACCGGTATCGTGCCGCTTCGCAGGTGCTACTGAATATGGAGTAGGTGAAACGATACGTTGATGCGGGGGTACTTTGTCTTTGATTAGCTGATTGAGCTTATCTGAAGTGTTCTGTCCTGTACGGCCAAGATCATTCGATGTGGTTCCCTCGAAAGGGTCTTTTCCGTTCTGGGACAGGTTACCGACAGAAGATTCACCCTGAGCATTTACGCCCGGATGGGAAGCAGCGGCGTTGCTGTCACTAGAGTTGGAAGCAGGAGCATTACGATTAGCTGATGTTGACGAAGAATTTTCGTTTTCATCATCGGTACCGTTTTGCCCATGTTCTTTATCTGGTGCGCCACCGGCATTACCATCAGGTTCTGAAGAAGGCTCATTCTGACCGGCTGGCGATGACGATGAACCGTCATTACCGCCTGCACTATCATTCTGGCCATCCCCATTTTTGTCAGAACTGTCGGATGACTGGGCCGGGTCTGACGAACTGTCATCACCTTTGCTGTCATCAGAATCAGCACCCTGATTATCATCCTGCGGAGGTTCTTCCTGCTCATTAGTTTCGTTAAATGCATCTACTGCGAGGTCATATAACCGACATGCAACTTCAAACACCTTTTTAATCGAGGTTGCTTGTACTGCTTCAGCCATAACCATCATAGCTTTGTCATACAGCTCCAGCCCGAAGATACGTTCAAAGTCCTCACGCGCTTGCTTTGTTGGAATAGTTAAACCGTTGAAGCGGTTCAAACCACAAGTAAGCAGGGTATCCAAAAACACCGAAGAAGCTTTATCACAGGATTCCGCTTCCTCACTGAACAAAAAATGATTCAGTGAATTGAGATACTTTAATGTACCTGGATAGCGACAACTCATCGCACGTTCAATGCGCAAATCTTCGCAAAGGTTGACCAGATGTTTAAGTACCTCAACGTTGTATTTATCCGACTTCATATGCTCTTGCATGAATATCTTGAGATCACCAAAATCAGTGAAACGGATATGTGCTGCTTCATGTACGGCATACCCTAACAAAGGATTTGCCAACATTTCAGCGTCTTTGAAGAATGGAATGTTAATAAGAAAACCAGCTCCAGTCTCCGTAGCATATGCTTCATTGCCGCCGACAGAAACATTAAGGCCAATCTGAGAGCTTAATGCACGTGCGACAATAGGAAGGGAATTATAAATACCCATATATACCTCACAATAAATTTAAATAGATTAATTAGATAAAAGGCCCAGAGTGGGCCTTTTATTTTTAAAACACCATTATTGTTCCGTCATCATCGTGTGAAGACGAAGTTTCAATTTCCGGCTCTTTTCCATCAATGACTTTTTCAGAATCCAAACCCGAAATAAGAGCAGGGTCTGGCAGAGAACGGGGTGCAACAGAATCACCGTCCAAAAATGAATCATCATCGACCATAACCGCATCAAATGCAGGAATTACAGCATCATTAACAATTACATGCTCCTGGGTATCGGACAAGTCGTTAACGTCAGTATCAGCCGACGTATTAACCAGTTCGATTGCCAAAGGCGTATCAGCAGAACCATTGACCTCTACCAGTACAGATGGGGCTTCAGCGAGTGAATCAACGTTTTGCAATCCGACCGGATCTTCCACTACCACAGCAGATGCAAATGCATCTGTATGCAGAGGAGGTATCGTTTCCGCCTGAACCTGAGTTGCCGACATGGCCGCTAAAGTAATGGCATCATCATCTTCAATAAGGTTCATTGAAAGTGATGGGTCAATTGTATCGTTACCATCTGTAGTACTGGCGGATGACAGCAGTTCCACAAACTGTTTTGCATGAATTGGGTCGCGTAAGTTATTGAGGAGAGAGAGAATGTCGTTATAAGGTTTGCCCGTCACTTTACCGGTTAGCGGAATGTCTTTCATTACCTGATTAACATAGTCGCTAAGAGACTGGACGCTGGGTGCGATGAAAGCCAGGGACGCGAGTTTATCGCCGCAGCGGCGTAAAGGATTTAGTGTGTGCTGAGAAAACGCATCAGGGTTCCTGTTTTTAAGGAATCCTTCCACAACATCAGCCACATCCTCATAAACTTCATCCGCTAAACTTTTAACTTGCCCAGTTAAACCATCCTGAATGACACTGTTGCCATAAGGCGTGATGTGAATCGCAGTAAAGCCAAATTGTATCTGGCTATCCATATAAGACAAATCGATAGCAGCATCACGCAAAAGTATAGAGCGATACTTTTCTTCAAAAGAGTTAATCCAGCTATTAAAATCAGCTTTCATAAATTCTTTTTTGTAATCGTAAAACTCGCCCTTAAGTACATTCAGTTTACCAATTAGATCATTAACCTTGTCTGCTGGAATTGCATAACCACCCATAAATTTAATACCCGCTTCGAGACAAAAAGCGTGAGCTGAATTCTTTTTACGGGTAAATGGATTGATGAGTTGTGGGTCAATGATTTTCTTGCTACCTAATGAAACAAGCACATCAGGTGGCAAATCAGCACTGTTACCAAGATCTTCTCTTTTCAGCTTACGACGACCACTAATACTGGTGATATCAGAAAGAGAAACGAGAATAAGTTGTTCCAGAACCTGAGTGGCATTGGATTTGATAGTCATGACATACCTCATTAATTTAAAATTGATTTAAAAAGAATTAAAAAACCCCAAGCGGGGTTTTATTTAAGTGCTTCAGAACCGAATACAGCTTCAACGATGAGATGCAAAGATTTTTTATCATCTGCTGATGCACGATTACCAATCTGATAATCGAAAGCTGTTAATAATGCACGTGGCATCTTTGCAGCTTTCATCATTGAGTAGCGGTCAAGCCAGGCCACCAGCGAACGAGTTGAACACGTTACTGATAAACGAGTGTCGGGAAGAACACCGTCCGGGAGTTTTGCACTGTTAGTATTGACACTAGTGTCAATTTCACCGGTGATATTCTTGCCTACAAAAAGACCGCGAATCATATTCGCAACGTCAACAAATTTCTCCGCGACTTTGGTGTCGGGGATATATTTGGTAATCAATTTAGTCTCGGTCTCTTTTGGCATATAGTCAGCAGTGATAAACATATAGCGGTCAAGGTTGGCCACATTTAATGTTTTCACACCGCCATAAACGCCAGTAAAATCGCCCTGACCAATCGAGTTAGCCGTTGCAACAAATCTGAAGTTCGGGTGCTGTTTAATTACCTCGTTGGTTTCAGGAATAACTAAATTCCCTCCTTCGAGGATGGCGTTAAAGGCATTGGCACAGGATGGGTCTAATTGATCGTACTCATCGAGTAGGAAAATCAGTCCATACTTGTACGCCAGCGTCAGTGGGCCATGAACAAAAACAGTCTTGGTATCACCGGTCAGTTCATTACACTGAAGCCGGAGACCGCCAATGAGATTGTTAATATCCAGGTCTTGTGAAGCTGTAGTTTTCATGACAGGCCAGTTAAGTCTTGCTGCTACTTGTTCGACAACACTGGTTTTGCCACAACCTGTTGGGCCAGAGATCCACAGAGACTGATTTTGTGGATAGTTAATCCACATCAGTACAGATGAACGCAAATACGCTTCAAAAACATAGTCGTCATTCTGTTTAGGCACGAATGCACTAAATGGATTGGCTGAGTCAAATCCCTGGAACGGTTTCACTTTATCCATCTGATGTTCTGGTACAACAATACCAAATACAGAAGGGTGGACAGGTGTAGAGCGCGCCATGATTTCAACAGACAGGTTTGCGAAATTAGTAGTCATGATATACCTCATTAAATTAGATAGATTTAAGAATTAAAAAAATTAAGAAGAATGATGCTATGCAGCAATATCAGCACGTACTAAATCAACATGCTTATAATTGCGGCTTACACTGCCACTGTTATCAACACTGGTTACCTTTGGGGCATACGTTACATAAGAGACGATACCACGGGCACTCAATGCAGAGACCAGAACGGGCATAAAAAAGGTTTTGGCATAAACAAGTACGCCGTCAGCCTTATATTTATTGCAGAGAGATGTAGCGATTTCAGCGAATTCTTTAGCCTTATCGGTCATAACATCTTCTGAAGGACAGGTATTAAAGGTCAACAGTTCACGTAATGCGTGTGATACTTGCTGATCAACATCAATAACGCCCATTTCCCGTTGTTCCGGGGATGCAAGATATGCAGTCATATTTACAAGAAACATGATCAGACTCCTCATTTAAAAAGATTAGTGAATTAGATAAATTAAGCCTTACATGAAGGCTGAAGTTAGGTACTAGTTTCAGTTTGGGAGTGACTGAGGCACTTGTTGTTGTCTACGTGACAACGAAACACCTTTTTCGACGGACAAAAAAGCCTGCCGCTTATGTGAGCCGCAGGCTATCGAATTTGTTTAGGCGAGAAAAATCCTTGTGAATACCAGGAGGTATTCAGGAGTGGCTTGAGCGCCGAATTTAGAAGGTGTTTAAAGGCAGTTGCCTGAAGTTAAGCGGACTAAGCCGCTATTTAAAGATAATAAAGGATGTGTAATTGGTCAAGCAAAAAAAAAGCCCAGTTTTAAACTGGGCTCAATAATTAAAAAACAACGAATTGTTGGGCTGAGTCTGTCTCTTCTGCACCAGGTGATACCAGTACGGAATTGTCATCCAAAGGAATGTAGACAGTATCAGTCAGAGTTGATTTATATTCATAGGTACTTAGTGAATTTCGTACCGATGACTGACCGTAACATTCTGGATGATGTTTCGGGTCAATAGATAATTTATCGCAGATTCGTTTGTAGCTCGGTTTTTCCGGTACGCGAGACTGAAGAAAACGAAAGCCAAAGCCATCGATTCTAACAAGCTCGTTATAGGAAAAGCCAACAGAAACACCAAGACCCTGGATCAATAAATTGACCGAGTTCTGGTATTCTTCGAACTGCTTTTTCTTTAAAGCTAACTCTTTCTCCATCTGCTGCAATGTTCCAACTTGTCTGGCTATGTCTACCACACGAGCTTCCAGGTCGTCTGGAAGCTTAAAGCCTTGTGTATGAGACATGATTACAGGATCAGAGATAAGTAAAATATCTTTTTCCTTATCAAACGGCATAGCTGTTTTTGTCTGAACCCTATTCCAGAAATATTCGCAGGCAACCTGGACGCGATAAAACGCTTTCTCCGAAGGCATAATTTTAAAGACCTTGGTCTGGTCAGTTGCTGACCAGAACACAAGATATGCCTGGGGTGCGCCTGTTGTCAGCAGCTGGTGCTGAACTTGCCAGTAGTAATAACGAAATTCTGGCGATTTAGTTTCAAGCTGAAGAATAGAAAGATGTTTGCTCTCGCAAAGATTCTTTATCTCAAGGATTGAACCATCGTCAAATTGACCATCCAGTGAAGCAATCATGTAAGGATACTTTTTGTTCCTTACACAGAAAGGCAGGGCGATTTGTCCTATCTCTTTTTCGCAGTAACTTCTGGCAAGTGCTTCAAGCTTTTTACCAGCATCAACCTGTTTAATGACAGAAAGGTCTTCTGCCTGAATCAGGCCAGCGTATTGCAAATAGAGTTCGTAGGGCGTTTTAGTTGCACCTGGCTCCTCTAACAGAATTGGGGAGCATGTTGCAGTCACACCGGTTTTACGCCATTCGAGCCAGTCCTTTGAACCCTGCACAACATCAACGACTTCATAAATGTCAGACATAATGATCACCTTAAGATAAATTTAGAAAGTTAGACCGGCAGTTTCCTGCCGGATAAGTTAAGCGGCCTGAAGATCTTCAATAAGACCTTCTACCATTTCTTTTAGAGGGGGGAATGTCACATTGCTGAGAGCGGCATGAAGCCTGGTAAAATCAGAGGTATTAACAGCCTCAAGATATAACTGGTGTATTTCCACTGATTCGGCCTGGACTTCACCAACCCATTTGGCCGCGTCGGTTTTAAACTCACCCTTACCCATTTTTTCGATGAAGTTAAGGACTTGAGTAAAATCGAAGCTACCTACTGCGTTAATTAAATGATTTTTGAGAAGTGCCCTTCGGGATTTTTCTAAAGATAAGCGAGCGAACGCCAGCTCACTTTCATTCAGATCGAAACTGCTTTTTGCATCGGTTAAAATAGTTTCGTATCCAAGCGTTTTTTCTGCGCGGCTTACTAACTTTTTAATTCTGCGTTCAACCCATTTTCTAACCCCGGGATGTTCAGACATTTCTTCATTGGACTGCCCATTGGTTTCTGCGGGTGGGGGGAGAATATCATCAGCCGCACCGTTTACTTCGGCTGGAGGAGTATTTCCCTCAGCCGTATCGTTAACATCGGTTGGTGTATTGCTCTTGATGTCCTGCTGCTCGGTTGAATTAGGTTCTTCAGCGAGCTTATTGAACTCGCCTTCAATAACTTTACCATCAGCCTTTTCAGTTTGGATAGTGGTATCCGTATTACCAGCCGTCCTGGCTTCTTGTCTAATCTCCATTTCAGCTTCAGCAGCTGCGACGGGTATTGTTGCTGTACGGAAACCTTCACCACCAGCAGTGTTCAGATATTCAATCATCGAACTCAGGCGAGTACGGTTACCGGGAATTAAGTGTATGGTCTGCTTAATAGCAGACTTGAGCACCATCTTCCACGGGAACTGAGTCCACGGAGAATACTGCCGTTTCTCCACTTTTGCCCAAGATTCGGATTTCGCCCGAGATTGAGCTAAATCCTGAAGGTCAATGAAAAATACCAGATGACGTCCATCCTTCATTAAATAGTCGACATAAGCCCCCCTGAACATGCCCCGATCTCCTAAATCACCCTGATCGGTGTTTGTGAGAACGAGTCCCCCTTTATAAGCAAAGGGGTCAAATTCGTGGTCTGGGCTGGAGCGACGACCATTGGTTTTAAATGAGTCCTTATCAAAAACTAATTCAGCCACAATGTCTTCGCATAAACCTTCATCGGTGGCCATCCTGCTGAGCCCAATATAGGACACGTCGAGAATGACACGACCATCGCGTGGAACCAGGTAAGCCTGCTTCTGCGCCGGGTCAAGAGTGAGGCCGCTACTTGCGAGCTGAAGGAATGCAGTTTCGAAGGACTTTGGATTATTAACTGCTATGTCAGCCAGGAAGTTATTATTGTTGACAATATGTTTTGCAAATACGCATTCACGTTCGAATGAGATATGCGGAGCACTGGAACCTGCGGATGCGAACATCTTATCCAGCGACAACATATGTCGTGCAATACTGTCCATCTTTACGACAATATCGGAGTTGCCTTTATTGTTGTTAGAAGAGGAACCTGAGCTACGTGATTTATTTGAGTACATATATACCTCATTAAATTAAATATATTAAAAAGTTAAAAAGAAGAAGGTTGCTGATAAATCAGCAACCAGTCATATCAACCGCGAACTGATGAATATGCGTTGGTTAATGTTTCCGGCCCGGTAGAGCTTAATTGTTCATTAAGTTTCATACGGGCTGCAATGACGGCTGCTGTCGAATTATCGGCTGGCAGAGTTGTCCAGGCTTGCATGTTGACTGGGCGCTTAGAGGTAGCCACTTGCGGACGTGATGTCTGCACGGCTCTATTCTTAGCGTCCAACTTCTGCGAAGTGTCTGGCTTCTTCTTTTCTGACTGTTTATTGTTGTCTGGTAATATAGACTCATTTCCAGGGTGAAGCTGTTTTTGCTCGGCATAGACTGTTCTCCATTTTTCAGAAGCAGTTCTTACCTCTTCATCAGACATTTTCTGCCACTTCATATCGTCCTTTAGTTTTTGCGCTACTTCAGGGGATAACGTAGTGCCGGTTGATGTCGATGTTGCCTTTACAGTTTCATTTGCACGGGTATCAATTGATTGGCCAGTCTGAATGATTCGAGCCATGAAAACATGAAACTCAGTCCTCATTTGGTCAATACCGTTTTTTGTATAACGGAATGATCGAGCTAATGCCTCGATATACATTTCGGTATTCATTTGAATATTGTCACGTAGAAAATCCGCGACTTTACCAAATGCTTTTATCGAATAGAACTCGGTCTGGGACTTGCCGCTGATGGACATGTCACAGCGTAAACGAAAATAAATATACGAATCTGAATTATCAGATGCGGGCATATACTTAGGTTCTATCGCAACAATACCCTTTGCTCTGGATTGCATAGTTTATACCTCATAAATTTTTAAATTAAGAAAGTTAGAAAATTTAGTGCTATAGGCACAAGAATTAGAAAGATTGATGAAGCATCCAGTTAGAGTGCTGGACTCACGCTATCCTCAACAAGAGGAAAAACACCTTTTTCGACGGCGCAGAAAACACGATGCATGATGCACCGTGTGTCGAATTCTATGGGCGTAGGGAAGCCGTGCGAATGAACATATTCATTCAGGGATGGCGCGTTGCCGAAATAAAGAGTGTTAAAAGAAGTTAAGCGGTATGTCCGCGATATAAGATTATGATACGACGTTGGGTTGGTCAATCCAGAAAAGAAAAAAACCCAGCTTTCGCTGGGTTTTTGTTGGGAGGTATTAGCATAACAAGCGTTCCAGACGCTTCCATGTTTGGATTGCCATGTCGGTTGATGCATCTGATATCTCTTTATAGAGATTGGTATTTCGCCGTTCATAATAACCTGGATAGATGAGCCTATGCAGGCAATCATCTAACCTTGAAAGATCTCCAAAGTCGTGAGCGCCTACATTGATTTTTGCTCTGATTGCCAGTATATCTCCCTCTATTTTCATGAGCTCAATGAGCTCATGCATTTCGAAGAAAATATTAGACTGATAACGACCAGCATGTTCTTCGCATTCGATGCTATCGCATACGTCACATACTTCAGCGTTACAGGAATGATAACCGCAGTGATTGCACGTATAAGAGAATCGCTGATTTATTGCCCCTGCAACACAGTCTTCATAAATCCGATGTCGGCAGTCATGACCACAATTTTCGCACTCTGCAATCATTGTGTAATCATCCAGTTCCATACCACCTGGCTCAATGCTACTACCATAGACAATTGTCATAATATACCTCATATATTTAAAATATTAAAAAGATTAGGCTTATAGCCTGAATTAAGAATATTTTAGCTTTCGGCGAGTACTTGCATAACCCAAATGCCGCGACGTTTTTCGTTAAGGAGAGTACGATACCCTGTAACCTTACCGCTTTCGTCAAACACTTGTGCTTTGTCGGTTCTTACTTCAGACTCTTTCCAGACTGAAACGATATCTCCAACTTTTGCTCCACAAGTCTCCACAGCACTTTTGAGCCCAACAGCCCAAATTTCATGATCTTTACCACCACTATGAATTTTGACTAAATACGATTTATCGTTACTAGGATCGTGTTTCCAGTTTTCGAGACCGCAGTAAACAAGCGTTCCTTCATAACGATGGTTTGCATATTTGGCTTTGTCATTATTTGACCCAGCCCGAGAAGAACCTTCAACCATGTTCCCATTAGTTGCTTCATTAGATTTTTTCCCAGACTTGGTAAAGAATGAATTATAAATAACGAGTAAAGCAACCACCACACACACAGTCGCAGTAACAAAACCAAGACCAGTGAACAGTAATCCGCGTTCCGCTATAAAAATTGCCAGCCAGATTGGGCCAAGGAATCTGATATATTCAGCACGGTAATACACAGCACCAAAAAATACGATACCTGCCATTAAAGAGATTGGGTCAGACATAGATCACCTATAAATTTAGAATGCAAAATTGCTTACCTGAGAGGTAAACAAAACGGACGCACACATAAATGTGCATCTGTTGATTTCGCGGGAGTTAAAAGGATTAACAATTTTTTTTGTTTGGGATTGAGAACCAAAATACCCTTAAGGGTAAGCAAAGAGACATGTCAGGTTTAACCTAAACACATCAGAGATGCTCGGGCCTGTAGAAGGCGTAGTTAACCCGGGAGGAGAACATCCGGTGGGCGCTGGTTGTGCGCGAAATTAACTAGGAAGTTGTGCTGATTTCCGTCAGCTCGGTTCTCATTCATTTAAGCATATTGGTTTAATTTTTCAAGTCGGTTTTTTATGGTCATAATGCAGTCATTTTTCAATGACAATGACCCAGTGATTTGGCCTAATCAATTGGCATACAAATTAACTCCGAGGTTCTGTTATGGCTAAAGCACCGGTACAAACCGTAAAACAAGCTAAAAAGAGTGGGGCTCAGGATAACCGAACCCCTAACACCCGTGTCGAGTATTCCAATCCTGAAGCTGTTGTGAAATTTACTCTTCACACCCAGGAAGGTATTCGTGTTCAGTCCCGAAATTTTAACATTATCTCCCAGGCGCTCTTCAATCTGACCAATAACAGCCGAGCCCTTGAACGGCTTGGCGCTAAATATAGTGGTGCGATTGAACGTACACTGAAGGCAGTTAACGAAGTAATCGACATGCCTGAGAAAGAACTGGAAAATAACATTGTTATTCTGAACCGTGCGGTAAAAGAAGAACAAGAACGCAGCAGTCTCAATGAAGTCGGGTACACCCATCCAAAAGAACATGAGGTTCGCATCAGAACGCCGCAAGCGATGCGGGTGATCCGCATTATTCAGAACTTTGATAAATTGCACCAGATCATTGATACGCTCTGGTTAAATAACTGTTTTAATCAGGATGAGGTTGAAGAGTTTAAGTCTCGTCTTCATAATCTCATACGTGATCTGGCTGCATCACTCAAACGTCACGCGCAGGCATCTGCTGATGAGCTTAATCAGGCCAATGGCCGGGCCGCTGAAAAAGAATCGGCAGGAAGCACTAAGGCCGAACCTACCCTGGTAGACCAGGAAACTACGGTGTTGCAGGATGCCAGTAATGAAGCGAATGATGATCAGAATGAGGCCATTAAACGGCAGGCTTAATTCAACGAATAACAGAAATTAAAAACCCTGCATTGCAGGGTTTTTTTATTACATTGTGCGGCAACAATCTACCCACTGGAAAATCATGTAGGTGCTGTCCTGACCTTTACCGGTTGGATAGCGGAAAGGCCCGCCTTGCCATTGGTATGGGGACTCACCTACCTCATGACTATTTTTTGTCTCCGGGGTAGGGTAGAACATATTCAATTTGTACTGCTGCTTTGGCAACGTTGGATAAATCTTGGAGCGACAAACAGTATCGTTTCCCATCGAACGGTAGGCCAGTCCACGTCGATGTTCTGCGGCCAGCATACGGATCCCGACCAGGCTGGTTGTTCTGGGGGCATCCATACTCCGTACCGAACCAGTTAAGGGATACTGCCCACCCCAGGAACCGGCACACCACCAAAGTGAGTCTATTGGCTGTTTACCTGCAAATTGTGCAGCTGCTTCACCGGCGCAAGCCTGCATTGCTATCACGTTAGCCACAGCTGCTGATTCCGGGTTCTGGAAGAATGCCAGCATCGTATTATTCCAGGTCGGGTCAATCTCCGTGAAATTGATGATGTCAAAATCGCTGTATGGGTCGGCATTACACTGTCCGGGTAGATACATATCAAGCATTCTTAATAACGGCATCGCATACATATGAGCATTATAGAAACTGATCGAGAAACGCTCCCGCTGTTCCTCGGCTGCACCATCGGTCTGCGGGCCAAACTGCAAATCATTACCAAGGTCGAGGGTTACCCCTCCAAGTGATGACATACACCCGGGTGTTCTCGTTAACTCGATGAGCTTTCGCGGTTCCCACATCGCGGTCAATACACCCGGGTGATAGACGTTAAGCCCGTCCTTACAGGCACATACTGTCCCTGTTGCTGCATTGTCAGGTGCAGTGCCAGTCATCGACAGATTAATACCGGCAAGCTTTATCGGGAAAATACAGTTCCAGCAAACATCCGTAATGAGTTTCGCTGATAAGACCTGGTTATCATGACAGACCTTGTTCTGTACGGGTGTTGAAACGTCAGCGGCAAAAACAGGGAATGTAAAAGCCAGACATGCGAGAACCAGGGGCTTGGGTGATTTCAGAACTGAGAGTATTTTTTTCATTTCAGTTCCTCAAAATCTTTACGTGAGTATTCATCATTAATGAATCGCTTACTGTCGGCTGTCACAATGCTGGGCACGTTTATCAAACCATAACGTTCGGCCATGCCTGGCTGAATCATGTATAGCCTTGCGAAATCACCGTATTCTTTCTTGGTGTCACGGAAGGTCTGCCAGCCATCACCATACACGTTGGTCGTGACCAGTATTGGCGTGAGGGAGGAAGGTGTATGTTCAAACTGATACCTAGCAAACTGGCGTTGCCACTCTTCACGTGCATCGAAAAAGATCAGCTTGATGGTAAATGGCATCACAGTTAGCGGGTTAAATCGCCCCCGTTTTGCAACGATATCGCCGTTAGGCGAAGTAATGTTTTGAGGGATAATGACCGTCGGATCGATGGTTCTGGTAGCTCGCTTTGTCGCTTCCGGGAATTCCTGGAAAACCTGGCGGGGCCAGTAGTTATCAATGGCCTTTTTCTTCATACCATCAAAATCGAGTTTCGCGACACTTTCTTGTAGTTCATCAATAAGGTTCTTCTCTACGACCCCAACTGCGGGCCCGGCCACACCAAGGTCACCGGTCTTGTCTTTCAGGTACGCGATGTCATAGATGCCTGTCACCCTGGCCACCAGCTCACCATCTTTTTCATGGATAATGGTTGGTACAGAGCTGACGTTGTAGTTTTTGAATACTGTTGGATCGAGGTTTACGGCCAGAGAAGACTTGGAGTCGAAGGAAAGTCTCTGCCAGTGAGTCAGTTCATCAAGCAGGTTCTTTTTATCTTTCGCTCCCTGGACAACCAGCGCGATATCCGTGCGTCCATCGTATAACTTGAGAATGTCGGTGATTTCAGCATCGCTTAGAGACGCTGAGACGAGAATATAAATAAAATCACCGACTGGCTTATTTTGTTTTTCGTTAGTCATATCAGAATTTGCTAGCGCTCCTCTTACCGCATCATCGACTAGTTCATCTGTATTTTTATACTCGGGCATTTCACCCATCATTTTTCGATTATCTTTAACCGTGTCAGTAGCTCTGTCGGTAGCGGCATTTTGATTATCACGAGCCGCTTTGATGAGACTGTCAATGTCTTTCATTTCAGTTGCAGATAATTGACGCTTAGCTTTTTGAATGTCGGTGACCGAGTAGTTATTTGCCGGTCTGGTCGGAATGTTATCTAAGTTGGCTGCCGGTCTTGACGGTAGATCACTTAAATCAATACCAGAGCTTTCGGCCCAGGCTGGGGTGCAAACGACAGCGGTTACAAATGCCAATATTGAAAGACGAAAAGGTGTTTTTTTTACCATAATGGATACGCTCGGCCTATAATTTGCGACTCGTCTAATGATCCCCAGTACCTGGAATCAAAACTGTATCTGGTGCGCCCCATCATCCACAGGCGACCATTCGGTACGACACCACTACGCGTGAGCTCCTGTTCGGTATGGCCAGACTCTGCCGCTAATGCCAGTCCCTCGCCGACCATAGAGCCGTTAATTGCGGTCTCTTCGGGATCAACGGATACTCTGTCTCCCGCAATGCCATCAACTATTTTCAGTCCTTTGCCATAAGGTTGCATTAGCTCAGAATGAAAGGCGTAAATTTTCCCCTTGACGATTGATTTGTCCATTTTATCGACGAGATATATTCGGTACGGAGGAAGACATTGGTTATTTTGTGGATCGATACCAATCTCGTACCGGTTAAGCACGTATAGCGTCAGCGGTGCTGTTAAGAAAATAACAACGATGCTGAAAACAATATGTTGCCTCCAGCTTCGCTTTTTACGAAATATTAAGCTCCATACCGATTTGGGCGTGTTCATTCGTCCACCACTATTGCTGAGTGCTGATGGTCTGAGGGATCTGGAGCCCTGTTGGGTAGCTATAAAGTGCTGAGGCATTGAGCACAATATATCCCGCCTTTGAAAGCTTCTCAGCGCGAGCTAACACCAACCTTGACTGGGCTTCACCTAGCGGGTGGCCTTTATCGTCCATAAAGTTGATGACTGCTACATAGTCATAGGGCGAGGCTGGTGGGAATAACCGCCCAAAAAGGGCGGCTCCGATGAAACCAAAAAGCAGGGCGATTGCAGCAGTTTTAATCATGCAGCTAGCCCCCGCTCAACCAGGATTTCGTTTATAGCCTCTTCGGTATTGAACCCCCGGGACTTTCTGTCCTTTATCGCGGCAACGTCTTTCGGGTCAGTCGAATAGAGCAGTAAGCTGAATGGGTCAACCACAAGCCTGCAAATACCCTGGCCCGCTTTCGATATGACAAAGATTTCTGAGTAAACACCTTTCGTGGAACGGACAGTTTTAAGGAACCGGTAACCGGCCTCATCCAGCGCCAGACGTTTATTAGCTTCAGCTTCGTTAACTGCGGATTCACTTTGTCCCAGCAAGAGCATAAAGGCTGAGTTATCTGCGATCGATTTCCCGATACTATCTTTGTAAATGTCGTTGATAGACTGGGTGATGGTAATTGCAGCTCCATTATATTTACGGAACCGGCGATAACCTTTCTCGATGAATGCCCCGATATTTCCTGATAACAACGCCCAGGCCTCATCGATAATGACCAGCTTCATCTGGCTACGGTCGCCCATGAACATGTCCTGCTGAATTTGATAAATCAGCTGAAGGAGGACAACCTGTTTAAGGTGTTCTGAACTTTCCAGTCGGGAGAGCTCAAGTACAGTGAATGGATTTTTGAAGTCGATATTGTTCTTACCAACAAAGTATTTCCCGTACTGGCCCGCACTCGTGAACGGATAGAGCTGATGGCCAATACGTTTTATATCTTTATCTTCATCATGTAGCAGTGAATCAGCAACCATATCAACGGTGGTTTCTTTCTTGTGTACACGGACAAGATCAGCTACGTGTTGTTTAAGTCGAGACTCTTCGAATGAATTCAGACCTTCTTTAGGCGCGGCCATCACCGATAACAATCCAATGATCAGATCTTCTTCACCCCCGCTGGAGTCATCATCTTCAGACTCACCGAAATAGTCTTCGATCAGTTCGAAGAAGTTAAGGCATGGCCTGGTTTTGGGATTGAAGTCGAGATAATCGCCCTGGTAGGTCTCACAGATGTTTTTGTACGAGTCACCTACATCAATACACCATACTTTAGCCCCGAGGCTTCTGTAGGCGGTGATAATGTAGTTTGTCAGGAATGACTTACCCGACCCTGATTCAGCTGCGATACAGGCGTTATAGTTAGTATCAGAATCAAACAAATCCAGTGATTGGATCTGGCCAGAGCGCGATGTCAGCATTAAGGCGGGTTTGTCCGTACCTTGCCAGTCAGCATAGAGAGGCGAAAGTACCATCGCTTCACTGAGTGCCATTGTACGATATCGCCCAATGGATTTTTCTGCTGATGCTTCGTTAAACATTGGCAGAGCAGACAGGAAAATAGGCGCAACATAGTAGGTATCTGGGATCATCTTAAACTGATAGGTGTTCAGATAACTAGCTGCTTCCTGAGCTGCGCGTAACACGCCATCTTTTGAGTTCGAGAAAATTGATACCGTAAATTTGGCTTTGCAAATAGGGTCGTTGTTATCTACTTTTTCGCTCAGAAGATCGAAGCCTTCACGCAAGTTAATCAATGATGGAACCCACTTAATTAATGGGCCACTGGTTTGCTGAACAACCCAGTTACGTTTCGATGTGAACTTAGTTTTTTCACTTTGCTGATCGAAGAAAATCAGGCTCATTGAAATGATGCATGATGATTTAATGCCGGTAACACCGCTCATCATATCGCCGAGAAAGTATTGAGCTTGCCCGGGAAAGAATCTTTTCGGGAATTTTCGCGCACTCAATGTTTTCACAAACGTTGTCGGTGTAGGTGCTTCTCCTCGAAGCTCGGAATCTGTCGGGTCACCAAAACCGCAATAGTCTTTCTTAATGAAAAACATGCGGTCGTGGTCGACTAACTGTTCTGAAATGTACTTGTCTTCTTGTGGCTGCACCGGCGTCCGGTCGCGCCAGGAGGCGCTTTCGCCCTGGTTGCAAATGGAGCTCAATACATCGATGTAACTTTCGCGAGTCAATGCACCGGGGCACAAACCGGTGATGCTCAGCGTCGTTTCGAACACATTTCGCAGCTCGTTTACGTGATTGAGTTCTTCTTCACGCATTTCATAGTTATATTTGATCGGAATTTTTACTGTAATGAGAAGCACACAATTTCGGACACGAGTGCCGGTTCGCTTCATCGGCGCTTCGGTGCTTTTCAAAAGGAATTTAGAACGGTTATAAATTGCGTTACGCAGGATTGTGTCGCGGCAATCCATACGCAATACGTCCATCCGGTTAATTTTCTGTACGATGTTTGGGCTTGCAACCAGGTCAAACTGAACGATAGTTTTGGCGGGGAAGTTGGAAGACAACAACGTTTGAAGGTTAGTCATCTCCTTGCCGGTTGTCCCGCTTAAGGGCCGACATACAAATCCGAAGCCAACATATTTGTTGTCGCACATAAACAAATGATTGGATTCGTCATACGCACGTACAGGACACAAGTCAGAAAAACGTTTCAGGTTCTTGAGTCGCTGAAAAATTAAAGATTCACTCATAATGCCTCCAGGATTCCCAAGAAAGTGTTACTTGTTCTCGATAAAGTTTTTGAGGCCTTGTTTTGGTGAGCCGAGTACGTAGGAGCCGTCATCACGTACAATGAAAGGGATCATGCTGACACCTAGTATCTGAGCCGTAACTTCACGCCGAGCCAGAGCCTGCATATCGCAGTTCTTTACCTGGTCGAATTTCTGAGTGGAATTGCCGCTGATAATTGCGCGGTCTGCGCGGTAGCGGTCGGAAGCACAATACAATTCAATATTTCGCTGCTGGCTTGCCGGGCCCAGAGCTCCGAGCGACAGAACGCTAACGGTGAATTCTTTCGGGTCGAGGTCAGCAAGTGCTGAAAGCGGGGCTGCACAGGCTTCACAACCAGGTGCGGTAAATATCATGACCTTTTTAGGCCCATCGCCCCATACGGCTGGTCGCAAGTCCGCGATATTCAGGTTCAGCTCTTTCATCGGAATGATGCTGGCGTTCTTGGTTATTTCACTCATGGTGGTCAGGGGCTTTTTAGCCCATGTATCATAGAGCGTCCCCTGAATAACGAAGCGGCCATTTGAAGACAGTAAATTAACTTTCCCATCAATCTCTAATGCGATGATGCCGTTAGTCGGAACGACAAAACGTTTTACTTCCTGCGAATTCTGAGGAATGTTCTTGAACGCCTTTTCATTGAAAATCGTGTCGATATTCCCAGTGTTTGTTTTTACTGTATCGGCGAATACAGAAGCTGATGCAGAAAGTGCCACCAAAAGTGCCGCAGTCGCGACATGTTTGATAAAGTTCATAGTAACCGCTCCAAATGAGAGAGGTTTCATTTTTACATATTGATTTATTTTGCCGCAGGAAAAAGGGCTGCAAACTGCCCCCAAAAAAAGGAAGTGGTTAAATGTTAATATTGGTTTTGATTACTCAATTAATCCAATTAAAAAAGGCCACTAAAAAGTGGCTTTTTTATTCATGCTTAATTATTATTGGAAGCCAACCGCAAATCCTGCACCAGCGCCAACACCACCGGCTGTATCTGCCGACATGCTAAAGCGGACGTTTACTTTTTCGTTGATAGCGTAATTCGCACCGCCCGAAATTGCTCCCTGATCCCTGTACGCACCCATTGCCATGCCAAAACCCGAGACGTTATTGAGGAAGGGAATAGAAGCAATAGCAATAGCGCTCGCTGAGCCTGCTTTTGCTCTTTTATCATTACGGTCAACCGTCTTTTTAAGGTCAGAGAACTTCTGGTTTGTGTAGCTATTGGCTGAAGCCAGAGTCTGGCGGTCACCGTCAATCCGCGACTGGCGCTCAGTATCGACAAGGATATCAGTTCTGGAGTTGATGACAGCTTCACGGGCATCTGTATGACTGTTTGCACTTAGCAGTGTTTGAGCATCCCCAGTAACCCGGGATGCGCTTTCTGTTGCAATAAGACTATCAGTTCGGGCGTTAATCGACACTTCGCGCTCGTCGGTATAAGTATTAGCATCCGTTGCAGCCTGGTTATTGTCGTTACTGCTACCAGCCCCTGTACCGCTTCCTGTCCCGTTGCCGTCCGTACCGTTATTGTCATTTCCTCCGGTAATAGGTGGCGTTGTGTTAGAACCAGATCCAATGGATGAGAGGTACGAACTGATAGCACTATCGGTGTATGCCTGAAGCGAACTAACCGAGTTCATGAGCTGGCCATAGTTCACAGCATCATACCGGCTGGAACCATCTGCTACATTAGTCAGCGTTCTTTGTACCGTTGATGACCCAAACGATACTGTATCTGCGCTATTGGAGATCGAACCGTAACCAATGGCAATACCACCATTGGAAGCCGATGCGTAATTACCAATAACGATTGCGTTATCATCGGAAACAGTATTGTAGTTACCCAGTACGATTGATTCATCTGAATCAGTAATGGTATTAATCGTCCCGATTGTGATGTTGCCGAATTTAAAAGGCACGGAGGGGTCACCAAATGGAGACGCTGTAATATTGTTAAGTGAACCTATTGTCAAAGCATAGGAACCACCACTCAATGTGTTGAATGTGCCGATTATTGAACCTGCATAATTAGTAACAGTGTTTCTTGAACCGAGAATTGCGCCCATACCTACAGTATCCAGATCGTTATAACTACCCATGACCTGTATTGCACTTCCTTTTATCTTGTTGCTATACCCCATTATATCAACGTTAATGCCATAAACGTCATTAGCACTGCCGAAAATATTTAATCCTTGTAAATATGTACCAGTATTGTAATTACCATATACGTTAAAACTGTTTGCATAACTAGACCAACTCAAGCTTGGATCATATGTGTAGTCAAGTTTATTATTATTACCAGTTATAACGTAGTTTGATAGACCAGTTATAATGTTATAACTACCATTAACGCTTGACGGCCCATCAGGTACTTCGCATTCGTCAGAATGTGTACATTGAGATAGTCCAGTAACACTATTCTCATCACCAATTACAGTAACTTTGTCAATTTGGTGTTCATCAATTGTGTTATCTGCATAGGCAGCGGCACAATGAAGTGCCAGAACAATAGCAATATATAATGACTTTTGTTTCATGTGCTTTACCTTTATCAGTGATGGGTATTAAAAAGACGACCAAGGAATACAGCACATAAAAAAAAGTAGTACCGGTTATACCGGTACTACCGGTCAATTATTTAATGTAACTCCCTTTCTGAGGTGGTTGCGATGTCTCACCCTGGGATTGCGCTGGTACAGCGGCAACCGGTGCAGACATCGGTCTGATAACAGCAGTTGACGTGGCACTATTTCTTGCACCTACCTCCCAACGACGCGGCTCAATCTCGGTATAGACGTAGCCAGGGACGTTAAGGTCACCATCTGCGGTCTCATAGGGGTCAACCAGCACCCGCATGACGATAGATTGTGTTCGGATGGGTTGAGGATCAGCAGCGGTAGCAGGCACAGGGACGTATCGACCACCATCGGCAGTATTCCGTCCACCGTTCTCAGCTGTAGTGCGAAGCCGCTTAACCTCCACAGGCTTTCCCGAAAGTTGGTTTTCAGATGCGGTGTCAATCTGCTCCTGATAATCATCTCCATCGGTCAGGGCATACACATCTCGGACATTCATACATGTGACCGAATTGGGCATTCCCTTGCATCCATATTCATCGTTCTGGCCCAGTAGTGAGCAACCCGACATCGCAAAACCGGCACTAACTAAAAACAATGCCGATACAATTTTCTTCGTCATCATTTCTTGCCCCCAACGGTTTGAGTTTTTGAAGTAACACGTGTGAATTTCAGCATGACCCCTTTTTGCACAATAAAATCAACACTACGGCCTGGATCAATTTCAATTACAGGGAAAAGGTCACCGGCCATTTGCATATAGAAATCGGCAAGGCGATTCAATGCGCCACCTACGCCAGAAACAGCTGCGCCCTGGAGTGCGTCAGAGCTCATAACCTGCTGGTATGGAGTGGAATCGCTGCTATCTCCATCGCGTTTAATACTGATTGTAGGAATGCTCTGGACATTAAAGAGCTGAGACGCTGCCTGTAGGAAGCCTGCGGTCAGGGCTCGCGCCAGGTATTGCCCTTGTTTGGTAACCAATCGACCACGAACGCCTGATTTACCATCTTCACCAACAGCGTATGCTACGAGTGGGGCTTCAAAAACCGCACCGTCATCCCGAATGCACGTAATGACTTCCGACCTGAAATAAGCTCTTTCGGAAGACAAATCACCGAACCCAGCTGCAAGCATTCCGCATTCGCGTATATCTGCCCGGAAACGGTTTGGAAGAATTGCATCCTTTTTCACCCTGGCCAGTGCCGGGTAAGGGTCTTTTCGTGCATCACGAGATGTTGGAGCATCCATCCCCGCAATCAAAACAGTACTTATGATCGACGTTGCAGGAAGGTAGGTCTGGTTCTCGGGGTTATCATCTTCGTCAGCAACGGGGGCGGCTTCAATATCTTCCTGTACAGTGATAATTTCAGGAGTTATCTGGCTTGGAACTGCTTTGCCATCCTTCCCTTTCTGCTGTCGCTGGTTTGCTGCGGGTTCCGGTACGACTGGGGGAGCCGCATCTTCGTATACGCGCTGTAATGTTTTCCCGTTATTGAAACTTCCTGAGTTTCTGGGCGTAACGGAAGGGGCTGATATCTCTTCAGGTTTATATAGAGTTGGGACGTTACGTTGGCCGTTTCCAGCCAGTGGTGTCGCTCCGCGTGGCTGTTGTGAGTAAGGCACAGGGTTAGAGACGGTATCAACGCGTTTCTTAATAGCGGCAACCTCAGCGCCTGATTTTTTCTGGCCGTTCTCCAGATTGCTAAGTCGCTGAGCTGTCTGGTCAGCACCATATTTTTCGGTTAACGCTTTAATCAGTTGGCCTTGATCTTTAATTGTCTTGTCGAGTGCGCGAATTCGCGCCGCAATAGCATTCTGGCTAACCCCATTGGTATCACCATCGGTAAGGACGCTGGCAATCACTTTTTCTTGTGGCGCTCGGTTTCGGGGGCCAGCTGAGTCAGGGATGACCAAGAGCAAAAAAAGTACGGCGAAAGTCATTACGCCAGCCCATAAAACCCATTTTTTATGCTTTGCTGAAATTGAGGCCCATTTCTCTTTTAAGGGGATAAGCATGTTTTTACTCCGCGAGTTTAGGGCGCATGGAATCGTTAGCTTGTTCGTTTGGCTGGATGTTGCGGATAACGAAGTAAGCTTCAGTTCGCTGGCCAGGCTGGAGAGTGTTGCGACTCCATAATGCTCTTGCTGCAAGCTGAGGATGGGTGCAGAGTGATTCATCAACCATTACCGTTGATGAACCAGTGTTTTGTGCAACCCCGATGATGACACTGAATTGGCTACCCTGAAGATATTGGCCATTACTGAAGGAGTAACGAATCTGATCCTGGTCAGTACCCGTGCGGAAATTACAGTTTGGGATCCCAACGCCGGAAGAGAGATTACCCAGGGAGTAGCCAGGGGGGATGTCGCCAAGCGCGATGGTTCGCATTATGTTTCGAATGGTCTCGATGTAGTTATCTTTCTGTTCCCATCGCTTGGCTTTAACTTCACTTCCACCAAAACTGTTATATCCAGCAGTAATCACACCAGAAGCTCCGGTGGAATTCAGCTTGCGCGAAAGCATAAGGGAGGCCTGAACAGGAGCAATTTTCTGGGGAACTAACGATACGGAAATCGCAACGCTTTCGTCACCTTTCTCGCTGATATAGAGACTTGCCGGGTTACTGTCAGCAGTTGACACGTAGAGGGCATTATCTTTGACGGTTACGGTCACACCCTCCTGTTTTACCTTCTGAACAACAGGATGTTCGAATGGCGTAACGAGCCGGTTAATCTGGTTAATAGAGATCGGAACCAGGGTATTAACGCCCGGTGTAACGATGTACTCCAATCGAGATGGGATGACCTCTTTAGTCAGTGGAACCGGGCTGGCAATGGCAGCAGGAACTGGTTGAATATTACGGCCATCAATAGCCGGTTCATCAACACCCGCGTTTGTGTCATTTGCTGGTGGCGTGTAGTTGTCAGGGTAAGGGCGTGTTGCCGTACTGAGCATTGCCTGGGTCGAGGACGCTGGTCGAGAGGCGAGCTTCGCAGTAACTTTTGGTTGTGCCTGGGCATCAGGCTGTTCAAAAACCATCCCTTGATCAACCGACATTTCCCCCGCAGTTACATGGGCCGCTAATGTGGATGACACGATAAGCAACAGGATAATTGTATGTTTACTATTCAACATTTAGCCCCCCGATAAGTGGCAACGCTACGTTCATTTTTAAATTGGCAATTACCAATCAGAAAATTCATTTCGGCACATCCGTTTTGTTTACTGATTGCTGGTTTATAAAACTCCGGTTACTGATTTATATCTCCGGTAATACAACTGACGAAATTATGTCAGGATGTTCTTGCAGCCGATGACCTCTGGCTTTGGCCTTTGTGTTTATCTTGTTCACTTGGCAGTAACGGTTTGCCACTCTTTATCTCAATGAACGTAATAATCGGACGGTAGCCTTTTACGTTAACAGTAATCTCGTAATAGACCGGTGTGGTCGATGGTTTGCCGGTGATACCTTCGAGAGTCTGGTTGCCGGTGACATAAAAAGTACCAACTGCTAACGGGTCAGTGATAACTCCGACAGGATTGAAAGAAAGCGAGATTCGGTCGCGCTTAATTTGGTCAATCTGATCGTCCATTGCTTTCATGACTTTTGTGTAAATTGAAGCGTCAAGAAAGGGGCCGATCGAGTTTTTGAGTAGATCTAAAGTAGTCGGGTTAGCATTTCCGAAACTGTCAGCAATATATAACGCCCAGGCTTTCATGTAAGAGCTGCTGGCGGCTTTCTCATCCAGCCATGCTGTTTCGGTAAGGTTTGGCGGAATAATGGTGATGGGTTGTGTTTTGGCAAGCAGAGCATAACCAAGTACAAGGTTAGCCAGAATCATCGAGGCAGCGATTAACTTGAAACTCTTGTTTTCTAACTGAAGTCCAACTAATCCTTTTTTGAAATTTTGGATATTCATACAATAAACTCCCGATCGAAGGATTCAGGTACAAAAGTGCCACCACCGAATGTGACTCCGAATTTCCAGTAGCATAGGTGCATAAAATATTTCTCAGAGGCTCGCGCCAGAAAACCACCGTATACACGTGAAACAACTACACCCAGAATTATCATCGGTAATAATCGTCCAGTGATAATTCCAACCGCGAGTGCTACGAAAAATGGCATGGCTTCATCGACAGACCAGAAAAATAACTTTGGTGGTTCGTCAATCGAGTGAGAAATATAAACTGGTTCCATGATGACCTCTCATATGATTTTTTTCAGATTAATTGACGACAAAATGCGGCTATTTCTGACCAGAGCCAGCGAGCTGAGCCATCATCTGCATAAGGCCAGCGCCATCAACTGCGCCCTGAACAATGGCCGACTTATCTCCATAAACAACAATGTTTGTAGGGGTCTTTTGAATACCAAGCTGACCGGCTTCATGAACGTCGTCGGCTATCTTGCTCGACGGCCTGGCAGCATTGATACATTCAAGTAAGCGGTTTGCGTCTAAACCAGCTTCGCGGGCGATTTTGTCTAGGGGGGCGCTAAGACCGTGGCCGTCAGATTGGCTGTAGTGGAATAATGCTTTAGATAACTGGAAGAAAGATGGATTTCCTCCTTGCTCAACAGCGCACTCCGCAGCTAAAGCTTCAGTTCGTGAAGCCTGCCCGTGAACAGGAACATGTTTGAAGACCATCGCAATATTCCCTTGCGATGAATCCACGAGATCCATCACGATAGGGAAATGTTGTTTGCAGTAGGGACATTCAAAGTCGGAATACTCAATGATATAGAACTGAGCATCCGGGTTTCCGTAAATACGTTCATTGTCTGTCGAGGGGGCATAGGCGGTATCGGGTTTATTGCCAGTCCGATAACCGACATTAGATTGCTTCTGGGATTCAGGCTTAAGACCTGCCGCATTCATGTATTTTGCAAATGCATCCAGTAGCTCACTTTTGTTGTTGACTACGGGTTGGTGGGTCTCTGCAACAATCGCCAGGTCATTCAGGAGTTGAGACTGTTGGTTAATTTGGTAGGTAAAGTACGCCGCAGTGGTTGCCATAATAATGAGCGGAAGACCAAATATAAGAGAGTTAAAAATGTTCTTTTTCATTTGTAGCCTCTTGATTGCTGCAATTGTTCCGGCGTATAGATTTCGTTTGGCTTTTTGACTTCGGCTTGAGACGCCTCAGCTGCTTTCTGCTTTTTAAGATATGGCAGTATGATTTCAGCCATGTCTTTGTTCAGGACATCCCGTGACTGGGGGTAAGTAGCAACCGTAATCTTCTGATTGAGGATGCGGATTTTTTCCGGGACATCAGAAATTAGTAAATAGCCAATCATCCCTACGGTAAACGTCAGGCAGATCAGGGCAGAAAGAATAAATGGTTTTGAATTAGTCATGCGTCACCTCGCACAGCTAATTTAACAAACAAGAAATATTGAGGATAAAGAAAAGCACCGCAAATTGAGGTGCTTTTCTGAAAGTTAAATGCGTTTTGGCAGGTTCGAAATAAGTAGAGATGAACCTATAGGTATCATCACAATCATTATGAGCGCCCCGATCATTGGAGGCACGGGTAACGGTATAAATAGTGATAGCAGAACGCTATAAACACCCCAGCCAATTAATACCATGCTACGTCGGTTAAGAAACGGGCTGGCATATCCAAAATTATATCTTTTTGCCATCCATCGCATTACGCCTGCGAACAGAGATGGCATGATGACTACGGTCATGTACGGTAACCAGTACATGTCCAGTGTCAAACGATACATAATCATGTAGAGCCAATAGTTAAGGTTTTCGGCAATGTTCTGGAATAGGCCAATAAAATACTTCAGCGGCCCGCCGTGGTTAGCCATGTCGCTTGGGGGAAGCTGGTAAAAATCCTTTAGAGCTTTATCAATCCCCGTATTTACAAATGTTTCCGTATAATTGTCACGCGCCTTTTGCAAAACCATAATGAAATCTTTATCACCGATCATCTTGTGGCCCCAGGCTATTTCCTTAAGTGCATTAGACTTGAAATATTCGACCGGGAAGAAGACAGAAATAAAGAGCAGTATCGCCGAGCTCCAGATGATCAGCGTCTTTATGGTCTTAGGCCACTTCTCTTCATTCAGCTTATCAGACATTCGACCTCCTCAATTCTGGCCTTCCTCCCCGCCTGGATCATTAGTTCGTGAGTAAGCTTCCTCGGTAGGTTTATCCGTGAAGTGATTTCCTGCAAATTCAAAGCGAATTGAAGTTCGCGGCTGACGAATAAGCCGAGCTCAATGATATAGATAGCAAGACGTTCCCAGTCATTTAGCTCCTCATCGATGTCCTGATGATAAGCCTTGATGGCTGAGCTCACGGCTGCACCAACACGCTCTTCATGCGCAAGCGTTTTCAGCAGAGCTAGCATTCGCGCAGTGATGCCGTCAACACATGGCCAGATCATGGTTAACCCGTCATATGAGGCGAGATCATCTTTACGCTTTAATAGAGTTTTTGTTTTAATCATAAAGACCCCTATGCGCTAATACGTGATTTTTCACCACGAACTTTCTGTAATCGTTCGTAGGTAGAAAGGAACTTTTTAGCCAATTTTCTGATGCTGATTAGATCGGAATCATTCTTTGGCATTAAAATGATAGGTACTTTGCCTTTAACAATTTTGTTTGCTTGATTAATTGCCATAAATTCTAGGTTTGGTAACCAACCTAGCAATTGGGACTGGAATAGCTCGCCTTCTTCCTCCATCAATCGTTCCCCGACACTACCAGTAATCTGCTCAGGATCAGCGCCCGCGCTAGAACCATGACCACGCATAATGTATTTAAATTTTGTTGGGGGGACGCGCTTCATAATTGCTTCCTGGGCTTCAGGGTCTGGTGTACGCAGCGCCGTAAAGTGGTTGGTATTGGTAACAACCTGCTTCATTTTGGCTTCTGACCCGAGGCGGGCTTCGAAGTCAGATGTTGATTGCGATGAAATAAATAACCGGAAACCAGCACCACGGGTTTTATTCAACATTTTAATGACCTGGTCGTTGATTACCTCTGCTGCTTCATCTATCAGTACCATTACTGAAGCCAAGTCCTGGCCACCAGGTTTCAAAAAGTTGTATACCGTAGAACTGACCGATGTGATATCGGAAAGGAAAATCGAACCCACAGCTGAACCCGTTTCTGCATCTGCAAGTGAATTCAACCCTAAATACAACATACCCCCGGTAGTGATGATATCCTGAATGTTAGAAATTGGGCGCATGTCATTCAGTTCGTCCTCATCATTACTGTCAGGGGATAATAGTTCTGACATAAAGCCCTGGGTTAACTGGCTGAGAATAGGCATTACGTTCAGAATCATTTTCTGGAAGTGTTCGCGCTGATGGCCGAACATATCAATTCCCGCCTCAATAGAGGTATCACCTTTCCCTTTATTACCCTTAATATCATTACGATAAATATCAGCACAAATCTCAGCAATTTCTTTTGGCCCTTTAATTTTAGATGAGTATCGATCAATCTTCGCCTGCAAGATGATGTCAAAATCCGATTCACCTAATGTCTTATGCCCGAACTTAGTGATTGCCAAAATCAATAGCGATGCTAATGAAGAGATATCAGCGCTTAGTTGTGATTTGATATTACGGAGTGTTGGTTTGATTTCACAAATCTTCATCAACTCAACAACAGTAGTCAATGACATAATACCAAACGATACAAACGGGTCACTCGTACTGTCTGCTCGTTGAATAACCGATGTGATCCTGTTGGCAACTTCACCGGCCTGCGTGTAGTTAGTAATAGGAGAAATTCGAGCTGACTTCTCTGGATGAGCTAAAGAAACATAATTATATTTTGACGACCGATCTACCAATTCGAGACAAAACTTCATCCATTCTGCGAGCTCTTCGTCATTTTTTGGATCTATGAGAATAAGCGGTTGTTTTTTTAGTGCAGCTTGAAGAATAAGCAGTTTGAAATATGTTGTTTTACCTGAACCGGTTGTACCAGTTACCAGAGTATGCAATGTTAAAAGCTCTTCCGAAATACCGACCCATTCGGTTTTCTTACCAAGCGCATGTATCCAACCGAGACCCATGAAATTTTTTGGCGGCTTAGCTATAAATTTCTTGATATCACGTTTTATCAGCTCTGAAGCCAGTTGCCCTTCATTTTGCCCCCACTCAAAGCCCTTGCCGATAAGATAACTTTCAGGCTCACGAATCATCTGTTTTATAAATGATTTCATGTCCATGACGAGCGGTTTAGGTTTGCGTTTGAGTCGACGCTTATGAGTGTATATATCCCATGCCGCAGGGAGACTACGTATGCCATACGCGGCTTGTACGGCAACAGAAAGATAGCAGGGCAGTGATGGCATATTAAAAAGTGTATTAACCCCGATAGTGGCGGCTATGCCAGCTGTCCAGCCAAGAAGCTCAAGACCTTCAAAATTGGTGCGCCAACGTAAGTTATATTTCCACTCACTCATCTTTATCCACCATTTGATTATGCATTCTTTCACTATTAGGAAGAATGTAGTCAACACCGGTCTTTGAATAGAAATCAAAGTGCATAAGCATAATTTTTTGCAATTGAGTAATATCAATGCCGAGTTCATCTGCAATACGTCGCTTTAAGGCAACGCTTATGGCAATAACAGGCTCTCCAGAATAGGTTCGCTTCAACATACCTTTTGAAATCATCTCATTACATAAATCTGTAATGTCGTAATCTTTATCTGAAACATCAGTTAAAGCAGAGTAAAGCAGATGGTTAAACTTCCCGTCCATCAGCAAGTCGATATCATTATTAAGTTCTTTTCTGAGATAAAAGCACTTCTGAGTACGGTGAAAATAATACTGGGCTGGAGCTTCCATAAACCTTTGCCATAACCAGTTCGAGTCCTGAAGTAGCGCAAAATTACGTTCGTCAAAATCTTTATCAACAGTAATGATTAAGTGGCCTGATTCAATAAATAGGTCGTTTGCGTGGTCGGCAACATATTTAACGAGAAATTCTTTTGCAGCTTCAAGACCAGATATGTATAGCTGGCTGAATTTATCGTAAAATTTAACATTAGCCGGTACGTTGTCTGATGTATCCGCATGAGCCGAGTAACCATAATCGTTATCAGCTTTCACGTCATCCTGCCACATGGAATCATAATCTTGGTATATTGAATAATCATCTATTACCTCACCAGACTGTATGCCGGTGTCGACAGCATCCTGGTGCAGCTGAATTTCCTTTATTGCCTGCCGGGTAGGTGAGCGCGTGGGCTGATCGATTTCATCGCCTGAAGTTGGTTCGTTGCTATTATACGCGTTGATCATTGAATGAAACTCAAGAGTTTCGTTCAGAGTTTTATGGTTTGGTTCTTTTGTAAATGAACCGGGTGCAGAGAACTCAATCTCTGTTTGTGCTGATGCCAGGGTTTCTTTGAGCGAAAGACGGCGTTTGGGTTCATTACTCTCCGGTACTGGCTTTGGTTCATTAGCTTTGAGCTCATTTGGCTCACCGCTGACCACCGGCTCAGTTGTTGGTGAATTAGCGCCATCCTGACAGTCATTTGGATATTTGGGACTGGTATGTCTTTCCTTAACACGATTGTAGTCTTCATCAGAAAGCAAATTGAGCTTATGCAACAGTTCGTGGGCGTTTTCCGGCGTAACCTGTCGGTTTCCAAAAATACTCGTCAGTGGCGATTCCTGTTCTTCATCAATGATTGTCCCACCCTGTAAAACTGAGGGATCGACTTCCTTCGGTATCCCGGCTGACGGAACAGGTTTCTGTCCAATGTAGGGTTCGCTTTCGACAAGTTTCGGCTGGTTTGGCCTCCCGGTCAGGTATTCCACCCATTTCCCTTCGATACGGATGCGGCTGCTGCATGGTAGAGGGTCAACAGTATCGACAAATAGTACTTCTGGAGATATCAGAAGGATGCAGCTCAGCGCCACTTTAGGGTCTTTGCTTTCTCTTGAGCTTTTATCATTCAAAATATGAGGGGCAATACGCCAGTATGCCGTGTCATCGTCCTGGTGAACGTTTGGTCGACAGAGATGATAACTCAGCATCAGGTCAGCCAGACTGTTCTGGGTTTGTGGAATAACAGAGCCGGAGTTCCTGACAGTCTCAATAATATCCTTGACCGCAACACCCCAGACGATGAATACGCCATAGGTAGTCACCCATACAGGGCTTCCTGGCTTGTTCGGGATCCAATCACCTTTTTTCAATCTATGGCGCATGGCATCAACAACCCGCTGAACCGCAGGTACGCCTGACTGGCTTGCACGAATCGCATCACCGGCGTATTGCCGCATATCATAGTTAACGGATGCTGAATCTGCGGCCTTAATGGTAGTGAGAATTTTGTTTTTGACGTCCTGACCACTAAGCTTTTCTGCATTGAGCTGCGCACTGGCATTCAGTGCCCGGGTCAGTTCATTGAAAATATCATTCCCGCCGTTGAGCAGGTAAACATGCATTTCTTTTGGCATGATCATCAACAGCATATTGCTCGTGCTGGAGGTGTGCTGACGGTGACGGCCTGGTTTCCATACAAGATAGTATCTTTTTACGTTGTTCTCTTTTGCCCAGATATGGATTGGTTCATGGCCTGGTGGCCAGTGAATTTTCCCGTCTTCGTTCCATACTTCAAAATCGGTAAATGGTTTCCCGAGGTCATGAAGTAGCCCACCAGCTGCAACTGCAAGTCGCCATGCTAATGCCCGATTTGATTTATGTACGGGAACCGCCATTGAATCGAACTCAATGTTTTTAGAACGCCGGATACACTGGAAACACACTTCTAATGAATGACGTAACAAACCGGTTGCAGCACGGTGGTGATGGTTTTCAGATGCAGGGAAGAGATGAACAAAGTTAGCGAAATTTACCAGCATTGGAAGAATAAGCTGATTGAACTCAGAGTCCCTTATATCCAGCTCTCGTTTAATCGCCATCACAAGCGGTTTCTGGTAATGACGTAATACGTACTCACCCGGTACTTGAGCCGGGAATCCGATTTCGCTTGCCGGATAGCGCATATTATCTCGTGAAGAAATGAGTTTTCCGATTTCTTCATCTACTGACGTATCGATTTCGTCACCGAATAGATCAGTGGTAGCCTTTTTGTTATCAGGCGAAAAGATATTCAGAACATTTTTAATGAGTCTCAGCATTAAAATATTTCTCCGGTTAAGTACCTTGTAAGTTAACTGATTGAGAGAAAATTCGTGCTGAAAAATGACGACGTTTTGTCTTCATAAAACATAACGTCAAGGGCAGGAAATTAAGATAATGACGTTGCTATCCAATTGGAGACTAAGCGATGAAATTGGCTAATAAAATTGTTTATCCCCTGCTGGTGGTTATTACCGGCGTAATCACCAGCGGTTGCAGTGGGTCAGGTAAACCTCAACGTACTTACCTCGACGAAACGCGCAATCTTCCGGCCAGGGCCGAGTACCCTTACCAGTATCAGTACTCAGAATCCTGGCGTAGTACTGAACGCGGTGGCGCGGCGATACGTTACCCAGGGTATGAGCACACGCTCGTGAGTCCGTATGCAATCAATGACCCATCAGGGAAGCGATATGTGGCTCATGACAATTACACCCAGGTCTTGCTCACTTCAGTGGCTAATACAAAGTATGCCAATGGGCCGCGTGGCACGTTCACCCAGACCCCAGCATTTTGCGGGGAAAATACCTTTCTCCTTCCTAATAACACACAGAACGCCGGCAGGGCCGAATACCTCCGCATCAAAGATAAATACTGCTCAACACCTGGTTATCGGTTAAGTGCCCACGAATTAAGTGTGCTTTCCAGTGGAGAACCGGAAGAGCTGCGGAAATATCGAATTCAGATGCAGATCGATAACCAACAACCTAAGTCCTAATCCATCTAAAACGCGAGGGTACAATGGATAAGCAGAGAAACGAAAAGTGCAGTTCTGGAAATAAATCGGTTTTTGCCTGGGCCGGGGGAATCGTTGTTGTAATCGGAATGATCTGGTTGATGGTAATTAGTTTTATCACGTACAAGACCCAGGTGATGACCAATCAACTGCTGGATAAAATGAGCACATCGCTGGCCACGAATCCCGTGGCTCAATCGGGAGCAAAGGGAAATCTTCAGGATGAAGTAAAAGATGCTCTCAAGTCTATCGCCGACCAAAAGCTCGCTGAAGAACGAAAGGCACTCTATAAAGGCTGGGACAAAGCAAATAAAAATACTGATGGCCGTTATATCTATGGCGAGCCGGGCGCTCGGTTTTCGCTGATCAACTATGAAGATCTGGAGTGTCCATTCTGTAAGCGCTTCAAAGAAACACCGAAGTATATCGTTGATACCGCGACAGCCGGGGCCGTAAACTGGGAGTGGCGTCACTACCCAATGTCATTCCATGAGCCGGTTGCATCGAAGGCCGCAGCTGTTGCTGAGTGTATTGCGGAGCAGAAAGGGCCGAGTGCTTTCTGGGCCGTTACTGATTACTGGTTTAACCATACTGAAACGAACGGTAAAGGTTTTAAGGATGCGGACAGTATCCCAGCACTGTTTGAGGTAGACCAGGCGAAGTATGATACCTGTATGGGCAGTACTGAAGTGATTAAGCGCATTAAGCAGGATATGGAGGCCGGTTCAGTTGCCGGTGTTGATGGTACACCAACAACGATTGTGCGTGATAATGTCACCGGTAAAGAAGTGTCTGTTGTAGGCGCACAACCCTTCTCAAAATTCGTTGAAGTGATCCAGGCTATGGTTACCGATTCTCAGAAAGACACATCGGGCGAAACCTCACCGTCCCAACCAGAAAAATAGAAATAAAAAAGAGCCCTGAATTAAACCAGGGCTCTTTTTCAAATTATCACCACTGAAACATTTCGATCAATACGACTTCGGTATTCTTCTAATAACTCCATTAATGAAGTATTGATGTTTACTGATTTCTTCGTTCTGGTAATGGTTACGTACAGCAGATTTAACTCATCAATAATTACTTCCCGAGGCTTCTTCATCACAACTGCTTCTATAATGGATGGGAAGTCGTCATTGATAATGACATGGTCAAATTCCTTTCCCTTCGATGTATGGGCCGTGGTAACGAGTAGGTCAGCTTCCTTTTCTGTTTTGGCTTCATTCATCCTCATGGTCTCAACCATCCCGGGGATATCAGCATACACTTCCATTAGCTTAATAGCCCGCACCATGTCCACGTCCTTAGTGGTTTCCGCGATCTCATAAAAATTTGCCCAGTTACCGTATTCCATAGCGATACGGTTATTTTTAATAGCGGCAATGTTGCCTGTTTTCAGCGCGTGTAAATCGAGGAGCTCATCGAGACGGTATTTGGATATACCTCCGTTCCACATCACCCGCTTACCCAACATAATCGCCTCGTAGGCAGATTGTATGACTCCCATGTAGGTACGGCTGATGATGGCGTAAAACTTTTGATCCAGTATCGCAGCTGGTTCAACGATAGCATCAAGACTACCCAGGCCTACCAGGGGGAAAGTTTCTCCCTTCATTGACAGCACAACGTTGGCCAGGGCTGCAACAAGAGGCCCAAACCGAAAGGATTTAGTCAGGCGCATAACCTGAGCCCCGTGGCCCTCAACAACCTCAAGGGCGTTTTCTGCGCCGCGCCACCGGTTAATCACCTGGTGCTGGTCGCCGACAAAGACTTTGCAGCAGTTGTTTCTCAGAACGATATCGATCGTTACCGGATTTGCATCCTGCGATTCGTCGAAGAGAATGACATTGTAAAACTGGTCAAGGGCTGGGTTCGATAGCTGGAACAACTTGAGGATGGTATTCGGTGAGCAATAGGCATCGTTGAGCGGATCAGATTGCATTTGCCATGTACGTTTTGCTGCACGTAGCGCTTGATCCAGCTTGCTTTGAGATATTTTATCGGCCTTACTTAAATCTTTAAGTACGTGTTCGGTGGTAATATCGTGTTCATCTGAATTCATAAAATGGGTAAGCCCGTTTATTGCAAGCTTAACCACTCTCCAGTCCTCTTCATCCATCATAGCGCGGTATTCGCTCACGGATATAAATTGTCTGTATTTATGAGCAAAGTGCTTGTAGCGAGCTGCGGCTAAACCATGAGATGTTTTGCACTCGACGTTTTTGGGAAATTTCTTTTTTGCATCGTCCTTAATCGCTTTATTAAAGACGATATAGAGTATTTTGAGTGAAGGGTTTGCGTCTGCGAATTCTTTTAGTGTAAAGGTCTTACCAGACCCTGCGTATGCCTGTACTGAAACAATACTGCCAGGCGTGGGTTTGAAGCCAATGATCACGTTCTGTTCATCAGTTACCGGCATCAGAATTACCTTTATGTTAGATTTCGCTTAATAGTACCTTTTAGCCCGCAGCGGATGATTTAAAAATGGGGTCGATTTGTACCCATTTTTTAGGTTACAAATTTATCTGGTATTGAGTAATACAATAATATAGAGGCATCAAACAATTACTGCGACCCCTCAACAGGAGGTGAACTATGTTTTATTTATCGTCCTTTGTCTGGATGTCAATCTGGAGTCTGATATCGATTTATGTGTATTACAAAGATAAAAAAGCTGCGACTGCTGGTGAGTACCGTGTGGATGAATTAACGCTAGATGCGCTCATTTTGCTCGGAGGTTGGCCCGGTTGTTTCATCGCTCAACGGATGTTTAAACACAAAACACGCAGTGCTTACCAACGCCGGTTCCGGGTCATCGTAGCGGTCTGGATAGTTCTTTACATTGGATTATGGAATTTTCTATGGGCGGGAAATAAAATATAAAGATGTAAAAAAACCGGCCTGAGCCGGTTCTTTTTTCATCCATGTCGGCTACATGAATGTCGGTAACGTGGTTTGCACCGCATGGGATGCGGCCATCATGCCATTGATAATGTCCGGGGAGTAGTACAGGGAGATCGCACCACCAACAGCAACCGCCAGTGACATCAGACTCTGACGTACAACGGCAGCTGCGAGGCCCACCAGAACGATAAGACCGATCAGTACCTTACCCAGAGAACCCTGCATGTAATCAGAGATTTTGATCCATACATCGTCAAAACCTTCCTGGGTCGAACCAGAAGCATGAGCGGTTACAATGGCCAGAATCAGAATGCCGGTGATCACCAGCGGAGTTTTAAATTTCTCGAATTTGATAGCGTTCATTTAAACATCCTTAATAACGAGTTTTAATAATTTCGATCTTTGGATGTTCTCCAGCTATTTAACGGGTTTGAGCTGAGAACCATTTTAATATAAATATTGTTTGGTTTATTTTCATGATTAAAGCGAGGCGTTATACAATAGCAATGCGAGATATAAGGTGACATTTATCCGTGTCTATTAAAATACCTGTAATTCTAAATGAAATCTTCTTTTAGAGTAAGAAAACCAACTTTACTAGTGTCACATTTAAACGAGGTTGATATGTTAAAATCAGAGGTATTGGTTAGTTCGCTGACATCATTGGCATTATTGTTTTGTTCAAATACAGCTCACGCTGATAGCCCCACTGACGTGATGCTACCGTCTGAAGGTGTGAGAGTCGTTGTCGGATTTTCGCCTGAAGGGTCTGCACAGAAAGCCATACTGGATCTGATCAATTCAGCTCAGCAGGAAATCCGTATGGGGGCATACTCATTTACGTCACCCGTAATTGCGAAAGCATTAGTTAATGCTCACCGAAGGGGTGTAGATGTCAGGATCGTAGTCGACAAAGAGCAAAATAAAAACCGATATGCCGTATCGGCTATGAATGCCGTGGCTAACGCGGGCATCCCGGTACGGACGAATGATCAATTTCTTCTGCACCATGATAAGTATTTGTGTATCGACCAGGTATCTGTTGAGACCGGGAGTTTTAATTATTCCAGTTCAGCTATGAAAAATAGTGAAAACAGCCTTGTTCTCTATAACGTCCCGGATGTCACAGCGCAGTATCTGGCCCACTGGGAATCGCGTTGGGCTGGTGGTGTGGATTACATACCTAATTATTGAATTACTTTCAGGGTTCTGGGTGAACCCTGTTTTTCTCATTTCAGAAATACGTGAAGCTCGTCCATATCAAGGTCGTTATAAAATGAACGCCATCCTTTACGGGCTAAATTCGGATGCAGCAGTTTGATGTTGCTTAATGGCATCATGCTGCTTAGCCCCATTTTAATAAAGTATTCATACACCAGGCGGCTGTACCGGTCAAAATCGGTAAGTGGTCTTGACAGAAGGTATGCTGCCTCGGACATAGTCAATCCCTGTATATGCAACCTGTACCCCAGCAGGCGGCTGCATGTATCGCGCATAACACCGCGTGTTAGTGGGAATAACTCATCACTGACAAGATGCTCAGGTAAGTGAGTTCTGGGGCACTGAACGGGATTTATACCCCTGATATAGCACTCATCATTCTCAAGGATGCAAAACTGGGGTTCCGGGCCGGATAATGGCTTACCAAGAAAGCCGCAAGGATCGAGCACACCCCCTCCGTTAAGTGCTATCCAGCCATACTGCGTTTCAGTTATCTGGTATATCCCACGATCTCCTGGATTGATGCGTTCTTTGACCATTTTTCGACGTGTCCCTATAGTGGCCGTTCCTGCAACCACGCCCTGGTCTACCAGGGCTCGGCATACGATGTAGGATTTCGACTCTGACCATTCATTCCAGGGAAAACCAATTTGGTAACTGGTGGAAACCAGCCTTAAGCCGTCGATGCATGAATCTGTCATGTAACTCCTCCCGAAAAAAAAGCGCACCAAAGATGCGCTCGTAATTTCAAATCAACAGTCAGGCTTTGGATTTCTTTGCCAGCTTGTCCGTTTGTTTAGAAAGTTCCTTTTTCGTGAATTTGAGGGAATCGGTTCGTTTATCAGGATCACCGACTGCCTGTAGAATCAATGAGTAGGCGTTATCGCCATTGAGTACAAAGAGGTCGGTTGCCTGCGTCCAAGCCCCTTTATTCTCTGATCGCTGTACCCGCAGAATATTTCCTGGGAGGAGTGATACTGACCAACCTTTTGTATCAGAAAGGTATACATTGACCTTACCTTTCGATGGTAACAGGAATACTTTTGATGAAAAGGTTGAATAAACGAATACCGTGTTTTGTCCCTGCGAGTTGTATTCAACCGATTTAAAATGACCACTATAGTCCAGGTCAGCACCAGTAAGGGTATTCTTCTCCTGAACTACAAATTGTTGGGCTGTATAGCCATTTGATGCAGCTTTATAGTCAGAAGTAGCCGCAGTGTTAGCGGGTTCTGTATAACCGAACTCAGCGGGGTCAATTTGATGGCCAGAAGTATCTTTGGCGGTGTTTTCAACGCCTACAACTTCTCGATTTGTAGGAGATGGAGGTGTTAGAACCGGGTTGATCTGCGCCACAGCGTGTTGACTTGGTTCTGCTGGAGCAGGAGCAGGAGCAGGAGCAGGAGCAGGAGCTGTAGCTGGAGAAGAAGCCGGTGCTTCACTTGTGGCCCCAGATAGTGCTTTTTGTGCGATTTCCTGGGCAGGAGTCACCTCAACAGTTCCGGGTAGTTCTGCGTTTTGTGAAACCTCACTACCGTCAGTAAATCCAGGTTCCGCCTTAATTGAGTCAACCAATGACTGCGTAGAAGGAGCCGACTTAGAAGCAACTGGTGAATTTGCATCCGGGTTAGCTGGTGACGTGGTTGTGGCCATTTTTAGCATCTGATCGCCAAGGTTATCAGGCGATGGAGGTGAAACACCGGCGCTATCTTGCTTTGTGACAGCAGGTTCACGTTTCTCTTCATCAGGAGTGACTGATGCAGGTTCCTGTTCATTATTTGCGACAGGAAGTGTCAGTGTCGGCTGAGGCCCAGTATCACCGGTATCAAGGTCATCGTCATCCGCATCGATAGCATGTTGCTTTGCAATATCAGGGTTAACGCTAATCCCGCTCTTAGCAACTTCGACGATAGATAGGTTCGGTTCTTTGTCTGGCTTACCATGCATTGAAATAAATGCACCTAATGTGCCTACCGCAAAGAGACCGGCAACCAGGATACCCAAGGTTTTTTTGGAAATTCGCGCCTTAACGCTGGGAGTATCATCTCCAGCATTCTGCGCGGCGCGTTCGCGTAATTTCTCCTGGCCGTATTCAGCACTTGTGCCACGTTTTTCACTCGTCATTGAAAACCTCGTTGATCACTATTCGTTCTGGCCGAAGCCCCAACTCACGGTGTATATGAAAGTGAGCATGATATGGAAAGCCCCATAATCGCGTGAGATGGTTGCCCCGGAAATGATTAGGAAAATATGCTCTCGCGATAATAAACGGATTATATCTTGATGGAGTAAGCTCTCGAAATTTTGCGGCCAGAAAACGACCGCAAAATGAGATGGTTTTCTTGAAGATTGATTTCTAGTAGTTACGAGTTCCCTTGCAAATGGGATAAACCGAACAACCATAGAAATAATTACCGTTCGACATTCTTCTAACCATTTTGCTATGGCAGCGGGGACAGTTAGGTATGGCATTCGGATCGTTTATTTCATTCTCACCTGGAACAACATTAATTATCTCAGGGGGAGGGGTGGGGATGTCTTTATCTTTGATGATTTTCAGAAGTCTGGAACCATCGATAAGTGATAATGTTCCTTTAACGTTTGCGCTGAGAGCGAATGTCCATGCATCCTGAGTGAAGAACCCGGAGGTTATGATATAGCCCCGCTCATATGCATCGGCTTGCACCACACCATAAATTTCACGGACTACTGATACACCAACCTTGCTGGTTTTCCACAGTTTGCACTGTACCATTTCGCGGTGGCCACCTTTATGCAGCAGAATGTCGACTCCGCCGTCAGCTCCTGTATTGGTCAGAGTGGCCTTGTAGCCGTTGAGCTCGAAATGCAGTCTTATAATCTTTTCAAATTGCTCCCACGACATATTCGAGAGGATATTTTGAGCATCATTTGCATCCTGAATAGAAGAGTAAATTCGCCGTACTTCAGCAAGTTGAACAGTTTTAAGCAATGTTCCTACAAACATCATTATCGCAAAGGTTAAAGATGTGCCACGAAGGATGTCGGGGAGTATATTGCTTACACCCACAGCAAAGCGAGTCATTACGAGGGCAAGGTTATCAGTGCTGCTTGCAATAAACTGGTAATACAAATCGCCTGGTATGTATACATAATTAGTCAGAGAAAGAATATATAACAAGCATGAGATCGGGAATCCGATATACCATCGGAATAAATAGGTTTTCTGGCTAGCTCCACTGTTTCTCCATGACTGGATATTAAAAATCACGCCGGAGACTTCCCTACCTGTACGGGTCAGGGTCATCTGGAGAGATAATTGCGTAATAAAGAGGCCCGCAATGACTAACGGGCCATCATGGAGAAAGTATAAGACTAATGACGTTACAAGAAAAAAGCACCACTGGAATTTGGCACTTCGGGACATTCCTTTTGCTGCCAATTTTCTGAAAACCATATGGTCACCATTCATTCAGAATTAATTCTAAGGAAGGTGCGCCTCAGTATCCCATTACAGTTATCAATGATTACATCGTATGCCATGACTGATAAACAGATCAGGGCAAATGTATAAACGATGATTTCTTCAACATATGGATAATCAGGGTATATCGCACCTAAATAGATTGCTGACAGTACAAGATACCCACTCCACAATCGGAACAAACGTGGTCTTACTAACAACCATGTGAGTAACGCCAGAACCACTAAGTTCGCAATGCCAATGGCGTTGATCGTCTTTATGGAAGTGATTGGTACAAAGTACAGGACGCAATAAACACTACATATCAGAATCACAATGGCGTAAATCACAACACGCTGGAGTAGAGAGTTCATGGTTTCCTCATACACATTACTGGCCTGTATAACAGGATACCACCGTGTAGCGATTGACGAAGCACAACAGTGAATTTAGTTAATTCTTATCATCTTCCTCACAAGCAATTTGGCTCGGCATCCAATAAGGGTGAATTGAAGTCTTGACGTAACTGAACACCATTCTGCAAGGAACGCTCGTTAAGTTAGCGACTATCATGCTCCTGTCACTGTTTTCAAGAAATTCAGCACCAGAAAGCTCGTTTTCATTCCATAGACCAGCATTAGTAAGAGTTGCCATCGCATCTTGAAGGGTATTTATAGCCTTAGTTGCCGGAGCTGGTAATGCATCCCGACTTCCACAACCCAGGGTAAGGAAGCATAAAAGAACAATCGTTATAGATTTCATCCTCTCTTCCTCATTTTGGTGTTGTGCGTATTAAAGAGGTCGATGGCTTCAGTTCCCGTGATAGGTAGCCAGTAAGGGGGGATGGCCGGAGTCTCATAAAATGGAATCCTCCCGCAGCCTACAACGGGTAGGGAACAAACAAAAAGAATTTCGTCGAGCTGGTTTTCAAGAGCCCACAACTGGCTGTACCCAACTAATCCATTTAATTTTGCTTCATGGTGAATATTCAGAATCAAAAATACAGCCTTCGCAAAACCGAATGGTGGGTTACCAAAGCGAATTGGATCAATACCCAGCGATGTCAATGCAGCTTTCGATATACCATTAAACTTATTGAATAGCGCAGAGCCATGCTCATGGTCTGTTCTTAGGGCAAACGGAATAGTGTTGTCGGGGCTAATTAAGCATTGCTCTTTGAATTGACGGAAACCAGACACCCGCTGGATATGACATTCGACTGAACGTAGAAACAAATCAGGCACACAAAAATCATGAGCAGTAAAACCTTCGAATCCCTCATCTTTACAGAGCTGATTTGTTAACCTGAACCACAATTGGTAGGCAGACAGCACCTCCTCGTAAGTGCTTCTGACCTTCATATCATCGGTTCTGTAAAAGGTTTCGATCATCATGACTGATTACCTTTGTTGCGGCTGCTGTCGTTGTTTAATAGAACGGTCTCCTGAATCGCCACGCGCCAGAAAGCCTAAATTGACTATCTTGAAATTCACTCTCCCTACGAGACTTTCGTGATGGATGAGACCTCTGAGGTTTTTGGGTGTACCAGGGGGATTGTCCCAGTAACGGGAATCAAGCGAGTGGTCTCGGTTGTCACCGACCATAAAGTAATATCCTTCGGGAATAATCCATTTTTTCCCCGTTTGTACGTAGCCGATACGATTATCGGTCTCGAAGATATAACTTTGCCCGGCAGTGTCGGTCTCTGCCTGGTATTGAGTTGTAAAAGCATCTTTTTTAATCAGGCTACCGTTTTGTTTACCGTTTATCGAGAAGACTTTATCTTCGTTGTATGTGACGGTATCGCCAGGAATACCCAATACGCGTTTGACGTAGTAAACCCCAGGAACGGATGGAGCGTTAAAAACGAGTACGTCCCCACGCTGAACAGCGCGATGATCGAATAAACCTCCTACACGCTGAGCAATAACCAAATCTCCAGGTTTTATAGTTGGTGACATAGATTCTGTAGGGATCAGGAATACTCCCCCCAGAAACTGAAAGGACAGAATAACTGCCAGCGATAAGGAGGAGGAAACTATCAACCAATGCTTTGGACGACGAGACCTTAACAGCTGGTAAGCGAGATAAAGCACAGAGATGATAAAAACAAAAATTAACGGTTTCATGGTGTCATATACCACGCTGAATTACTTTTGCGTATTTGGAGAGTGATTTAGCCAAAGACAGGTACACATAACAGGTGAAAAGGTAAACAAAATGGATGCTGGTGGTTTTTCTGGCTAAAGTGAAAAATTGGTTCTCCTGGCCACCGGCTAATGAGTACTGGAGCTGAACTGTAGGTTTTTCTGTAGAGACATTAAAACTTCTAGCTTTAATGTAAATTAACGGCTTGAAAAATGTTTTATAACCCACACGTGCATCTATTGTGCATATGATAATGGCTACCGCTAAAGGCACATAGAATGGAATGATTGCGTGGAACCAGCTCCATAATGACCAAACCAGAACTGAATCCTGTAACAGTCTGGCAATAGATCTGGCCTGCGTTCTGCCCGCTACCACCATAATGGGTATAAATTTAACCATGCAATCCACCATAGCTATGTTTGATTACTCCATCTTATAGACAGACAAATTTTCTCCGACTTTTTTTGAAAGCAAAACGACCCCGAAAAACAGACGTAAAGTGGTCAGTAATTTCGTGAGTTGAAAAGAACATGGTAGATTTTTTCTATCGTAATTTGCGGAGAATGGAAATGAGCAGTGATGCCATTAAGATGGTAGAAGCCTTTGTCAAAGACCCATTGAGCTACGATAGATTCGGGCCAGAGCTTATTTCAAATCAGAAATGTGTCCTCAACATCAATGGGCATGAAATGTCTATCGATGAAGCAGTTAAGATGAGTGATATTGAAAAGGGGCTCTTAGGTGAAATTTACGAGCTTATCGACGCAATGACCAAAACGGAAGCCAATTTCTCACCGGGAAAAAAGAATCTTTTTCGTCGGGTGTTCGATTATTTAACCGGTTCGGAAATTTTGCGGAAATTCCAGTTAGATATTTATAGCAAAGTAGTCATGAAACTATGTGAACGCATACCAGATCATTTCAAAATGCTAATCTCTCATGCTGAGATCACAAAAGGTCTGGAGGCAATCTATGCGCAAGATATTCATCAACTGGAGATTTTCATAGATGCTGTCGAGTCATATCTGAAAGATAAGAACGAGAGTGACTACAATGTCACAAGCAATGAGTATATGGCAATTAACAGGCTACGGATCAGAATTAACAACTTCTCAGGGCAAGAAGGGTGAGACTCTGAATGAGATTGTTGCACTGGCTCGTGAAGTCAGTAATGCAGTCGAACCAAGTTATCTTCAAAAGAAACTGTCACGGATACCGTATGTTGGGCCTTTCATAATGAAAGCCATCGGCATTCATTTTAGTGCAATGTCAAGATTTGATTCAGTTAAAGGACAAATCGATATTTTAACTTCGGATATAGAAAGCATATCTGAAGGGTTGTTTGAAATGAATAAAAATATTGATGGAATGTATGAGCAAGCCTTAACGAGTGTAAAAAGTACAGGGGTTAACATTGTAGCTGCTTATTACCTTCTGGAGAAGTTACAAACAGTTCAGGTTTCTATTCGTAAGGAACTAAAAACTCAACCTGATAATACCATGCTGAGCATGGAAGCAATGAATATCGAACATCAAATCGCCCTCATAACCAAACGTCGAAATGACATGATCACAGAACAACAAAAGGCATTTGAAGACCTGAAGATGATGAAAATGATGAAGTTCAATAACCTTTCGATGGTAGACCAGTTTGAAACTATTATTAAAGTAACGATACCATCTTCTAAACGTAGCCATCTTATAATTGACCAGGCCGAAAGAAGTGACAAAAGCTCATTACTGATTCAGGCAATTGGTGATTCTGTAAATCAACAAGCCAGACGTCAAGCTTTGTTGGTAAAAGAGAGTAGTATCCGTGTAGCAAAAACAGCTAATCGTACAGTGTATGATGTTGAGACAATTGATTACATATCAAATCAGATCAATGAGGCCGGACGAGAAATTAAAAAAATCCACGACCGTGCCAAAACACAACATGTCCAGCTTGAAACACGCGCAGCGCAATGGAAGGAGAAACGTTTTATGATTGCGCAGGAACTGTCTTCTAAATAATGACTACAAATTTGTAGGAGGTTCTATGGCAAAAATCAGGCAAAGCAATCCATTTGATGAGGTAGAAAGGGTATTAAGATGTAAGCGCGATAGAATTATTTATCTTTCGATAGCTTTATCCTTACTCTTTGCCGTTATATTGCTCATATTGTGGTTTTGTATTCCAACGGATATTTCTATAGATGGACAGGTTGCCCAGGTTTCAACTGATATTAGTAAGGTTCTGAGTGCTAATGGATTTGGTGTGGTTACTTCAGATATCTTTGAATCACTTGGTTCCGACATGGCTCTATACGCCAGTGTAATAACATCATTGATAACCATGTTTGCAATTGCATGGTCACTGATTAAAGGTGATGGTTTCAATATCGAATTGTTCTTCGCCCTTGTAGTTGTAACCACCGGCTTTTCAGTTTTTCGAACGCTTTATGATTCCGAGTCTGATAGGTACACGTATTACTCTGAAAAAGTAAGCTCTGCTATACAAACAGGTGATTTACCATCATTGTATGAAATATATGGAGAAAAAGGGGAGAATGTAAAAAAATCCGTAGAAGAAGTACTTTCTATGTCAAAATTAACCAGTGTAAAAAAACTAGGTGAGATTGATGGCTTGTTACTGAGAGGGGTCATCATGGCCACTGAGCGAGATCACGATGGCGTTTATAAACGTCATCCTGGAAATTTGTTATTGCTAATGCCTGAACATAAAGACGATGAGGTTGCAGATGGAACTAATTTGTTTGATACACAGCTTTATAACCCAATAGATTATAGTCTATATGATATTGGTGTAAATGCTGGCATTCTCACATCAAACCCATATTCAGCCTGGAAAACTGAATATGATACGAAAAAACATAATGTCAAAAGCATTATAAAAACAACAACTACCGTATTTCTTGTATTCATATCATTATCCTTAGCTCTTTTATTCATAACAGTCAAAAATTACCGTAAGCTAAGTTATTTGATAGAATCAAACAAAAAGCATCTCACGTACTAAAAGAAAAGCGCCCTGAAGGCGCTTTCTTTACTATAGTTTGCTTATTTTGCATCCGTCTCATCATCTACTTTCTGAGTCATGATAGGAGGAGGGGCTTCATTGTCAATTTTCCTACGGCCTTCATCGCTGAAGAAAACTTTCCAGATAATGTGCCCGACAAAAAGGATTCCGCATCCTATAATCAGCACCCAGTCGAAAGTGTCAAATGGTCTGTTAAAATAATCAAACATATACTTCTCCAGGGTAGAGTTCGAGACTAAGCCCGTTAAACGTTGTGTGGGTAATTGCTCCACCAGACCGGGCAATGCAGTTCATTGTTCTTTTCAGACCATCCAGTCTCTATGAGTAATCTCTTCACAAAAAAAGGTTGGTTTCTGAAGGTATCTATAGAAATTGATGTGGCTTTAATAACACTTCCTTTTTCACCTGGTTTTGTGGGTTTCTCGTAACGCGTCATACCGATATGCTGTAGGCGTGACCTGATCGCGCCATCTGTCCTATTCATTTTCTTGGCAATCACTTCTATTGCACGATGCTCAGATATAAGTGTAATTAAAAACTTATAGTTTCCACGTACCCATTTGGCTGGTTTTTGTGGGTCTCTTTGGTTCCGTTCAGGCACTGAACTTTCCTTATTTTGTTGTGATTTTTCACTATCACAACCAATGTCAGTTCTGGCCGGGTAACTTGAAATGGTTTTATCTGCTACGGCTTCATAGATAATTTCATTAAGCACTCGATGCTTGCTCCACCAATCTGGGGCGCTAAGGTCGAATCCATCAATGTACCAGCCGAATTCGATTAGTGGCAGGACTTCAAGAAAACGTTTCTTTGATAATTTTGCAGAACTTATTTTTTTATTTAACCATATAACCGTACTCGATGAATCGTCTTCAGCGCCCACAGTAATCATCCCAAGCTCTATAAGTTGCTGAAGAGTTGATTGATGGCTTCTTAAGGTAAGTTCGGTAAGTGCTGTTTTACTGATACCATTTTGTATCGCCTTAAGTAAGGCCCGAGTATCGTCAGGAGTCCACGGTTTACCGATAATGAGGTGTGAAGATTTTTTCTGATGTGGCTGGCCTGTATCCTCATCTTCCGGTGCTAGCAGGCAAGTGTTTCTTGTGCGCCACCAGTCTGGAGAGTACAGGACATTTTCACCATTGATGCAGTGTGCTACCCATCCATTATCCAGCAGGGTTTTAAGAGTTATGCCTGAAGCTGCCGCAGCCGGTGGTACTCTGATTGAAGAGTTAGGCTTGAGGGTAATTTCGCTAGGCTCAGAGAGATTTTCTCTTTCGAGTACGTATAAATCCAGCTCGATACACCTTAGCTGAATTATCCTTTGATTGTATCCAAGAACGGACGTAAGCGCTGCAAACGAGTAACCCTCCTTTAGCCCCTTTACAAGCTTCAGATCTTCAGCTGGTGACCATGACGATGATTTTTTCTTCATTCACTTGCCTTAGAGTGAACTAAATATTTCTGATATTACGTGTTAAGCAATAATTCTTGAATCAAGAATGGGGGCGTTTTGAGGTGTATAAATCGCACTAAGATCTACCATTTAATATCCGTGGTTGAAGAGCTCCTCAACTCCTGCATTTACGACATCCTGGTTCCCTGGGATGTAACGTGGCCAGCCTTCTGCCTCATTGATGCTCTTAACGATCACTCCTTCGAAGCCAAACTGATCAGCCGATATATCAACAATGTGGAGTTCATCGTTAATAGAGATTTCGCACCAGTAATGCCCGTACCCGCCATGTATAGTAAATAATCCACCGTCAGCTTTCCCATCGCCCCCTCTAATCACAGCTAGCAACCCTTTGCTATGTGCCAGGCGAGCCAATAGCAGACTGGCAAAGAGGCAAGTGCCCGTGGTGTCATCGGTATCACAGTCAGCCAAGATACCGTTCAGTAATGCCCGTGCTTCAGTTGCAACATCATTTATGAGGTTTTTCATCAGGGTTACTTATCGCAAATCGGTTTCAGGGAATTCTGCCAGACAGACCGTAGCGAGACAATTTTTTATGCCCGCAATAGGGGGCGAAATTATCGGGTCTAGGAATTTCGTCAGCCGCGAGGGTTGCGTTAATCTTTTTTTATATAAAGAGGAGCTAACCATGAATAACCAGAAATACAGTGCAGTTATGAATGAGTGGAATTTTAAGTATGATGCTGCTGAACGATTCAGTGACTCACACTTTCTTTACATCCATAATTTCATGAACGATCAAAGTCAGTTGCTTGGTATTGTTATAGCTGATTTTTTGGAGGTTCCTCAAAATGAGCTTATTCCTCTTCAGACCGCCCTGGATAACCTTGTAAATTTATTAAAGGTTCAGACGTCCAGGTCGTTAACGGTTGAAGAGGGTCTTGTTCTTGCACAATGTTTTACTCATTACCTCAGACAGACACAATCATATGCTGCGGTTTCACCTATTTGTTCGGTTGGTCAAAAATTTAATTTTTTCCTGAATATCTATCCAAATAAAGGTAGTAAAGAGTGTTCTTTACGATTATTCGCAATCACCACACTCAATGAAATTATAAGCGTGTCTGAATTTGTTGAAATGGCACATAGTACGCAACAAAGTGATTTGATTAAAAACCCTGGTTATTTTGTCTGATTATTAAATAATTGCATATTGAAATCATCAACCATCGCTTAACAGTGATGGTTTTTTTGTTTGGTTTAAAATATCTTTTTGTTCAGGATGACCGACTGCTTTTCAAATCCTCTGCTTGCTTCCTATCATGCTGATACTACAAGGAATAGTGGTCTCTATGACTTTATTTCATGCTATTCCATTGAGATATTTGTTTACAATCAATAAAAATATTGTTAATAAAATGCAATCTCCTAACCTAAATCAGCATGGATTTGGAACCTACAATGGCAAAGAAAAACATACATCAGGAAGAGATAGTATTCGCAAAAAAACAGCTTACTCTCCTTTCAACATTAAAAGGGAAGGTTAGTGATTTGACTCAGAAATGGGAAGGGAACATTGGTGCTGAAGTTCCTGATTATCATCTTTTAATGAATCAGCTTGAGGCAGTAGAGAAACAAATTTTCTCAAGGATTGGTGCTTGGAAAAAATCGTCTTTGCTCTGAGTTTTGAGACTCATTTTTTGTGAACAACTTATGCATCCCACTCTAAGCCATCTTAATTTTTATGAGTGATATCGTGGAGAATTTTAGACCATATTCCATCAGTCATTAAATCAATCACCTTGTCTGGTATTACGGTTTTCCTGGCAATGCTATGAACAGTGTAAGTTGCATGGCATTTATCTTCGATAAAGATGCCATGAGGTACTAGACAAACATTATCTGCGGTTTGCCTTGCCCACATGCGTAGGCGGTAATCTATTATGTATTCGTCATACTTTATCCACAGATGAGGCCGAATTATCTGGCCAGATCCAGCCAACGTCACTTCTCCAACGATGCGCTGGTGCGGTATACAGAATCTATCTAGCAGGCTACTTACAACCATAGAATGACCATCACATTCGAGTGGCAGTGCATCATATTTATGTAATAGCTCGCAAACATAAGCAACTTCACTGGCTATAAACATTGTACTGCCTCATGTTAGACGGGGAGGGTGGATAAGTGGTCATTGAGCCCAAGTGAAGAGGGAGCCCAATAACCCGAACCGCACATCCACCGTTCACCAGGAAATGAAAACCCTTCTCGGATAAGAAACTCCCTAAGTTCGGTGTTAATGACGTTCTCAATCTTCAAGATGCATTTATTGGTCTCAGCGGTTTCTTTTAATTTCGAGAGTAACTCTTTGAAAAATCCCTTGCCTGGGCTCTTCATTGAAATGGTAGCGACTATAAGTACCGGCGAACCGAGGTATGACATCTTTCCTGTCTGGGCACGGATGTATAACTCATCTACTAACTGAAGGCCATGAATCTGCATTGATTTTGAGTGAAAGACACTTTTTTCAGCTGCATTCATTAAGGTTATGAATGCGTTGGAAATTTTAGTGATGTCATTCCTTTGCTGAGTCATTCGATCACCGAATTTTATTTTTATTTCCTGAGAACATAATTGATATCATTGTGGCCCCGGTAATCCACAGTGAGGCTAATATAATCAAACCGACATAATATGCATCATTCCCTAAATTTTTATCTAGGAATTTGTAAATGTCATCGCCAAAAAAGGATGTCAACATAGTCATATCAAATATCTTCATCTTGCTCTCCATTATCGTCTATGTGTTTAAATAACTCTGTTAAAATGTCCTGATAGTGCCCATCGCCTAGAACTATTATATATTCTTCTTCATTTCCAGTGAAATGACTTGTCTCAGTACGATCGAACGAGGTTGTGATGACATACAGCCATGAAGTTGGATTTCATAAGTAACGAATGAAGAGTAGATAGTAGCGGAACTGCTTTTATAGTATGTTTAAAGTTAAGAAGTACTGTATATGCATACAGCATTTAACTTATGTTAAGCACAAACCTAGTTCACGGATGATAGTGCTGGTAATTATTGTTCTTTCACCGTTTTTATCATTAAAAACCGTTTTACTAGAAATATACTTCATGAACTAGCACCAAATAGCCGCTTTTAGGGCTATTTTGATTTTTGTACCTGTTGCATCCTCTTTAGCAGGAGGTGAGGGTGTTTGTCACAGTCAGCAGAAGCATATCTGACAAACATTATTCAAACCCTGTCTTCAACTGCTGGCAAACAGTAGTATTTCTTGCTAGGGTTTTTACAGGAGATGGCATTCTCCTCTAACCGCCTTCCGGCTGATGATGCCTACACATTCTGACTGTTCACCCCGTTGCGGGTGAGAAGTTGCATTGTGTAGGAGCCAATATGCCGCTTACCTTTTCTGGCCCCTTTCATTGCCTGTCAGTTCTGCAAACCACCGGTTACCATCGGGAGTTTATATGACTGAAATCTGGTTCCAGGCTGCACTGTGGCTGGGTCTCGCATTAATCGCCACCATCCTGTCCATATACCTGCGTATCGCGACAGCGCTCTCCGAAATTGTAGTGGGCACCATTGCGCAGCTCATTATTGGTGCCCTGTTAGGTGCCAGCATACTGGCCGGAGATGCCAGCTGGGTGCAGTTTTTATCCGGTGCAGGCGCAATACTGCTGACTTTCCTTGCCGGAGCGGAACTCGACCCGGGCGTTTTCCGAAAACAGTGGAAACAGGCGCTGATTATTGGGCTGATCAGTTTTTTCCTGCCGTTTCTCCTCTGTGCTGCACTGGCCAGATGGTGTCTGGGATGGACGCCCGAAGCCAGCTGGCTGGCCGGGATCGCCATGTCCACGACATCGGTCGCGGTGGTGTATGCCGTGATGCTGGAGCTTGGGTTCAATACCTCCGGATACGGGAAAACGGTCCTTGCCGCCTGCTTTGTCACCGATCTGGCGACCGTTATTGCTCTGGGACTAATTTTCGCCCCCTTTACGTTCAGATCCGTCGCATTTACCGGCGCCATGGTGGTGGTGGCTTTTCTCCTTCCCTGGCTTACCCCCCGTTTCTTCAAGCGCTTTGGCGATCGGCCTTCCGAACTGGAAGCCAAGTTTTTAATGTTATGTCTGTTCGCCCTCGGTGGACTGGCCACCTGGGCTGACAGTGAGGCGGTACTGCCAGCGTATCTTATCGGGATGGTGCTGGCGGGAACCGTCGGTAAGGACCATGCGCTGATACGTCGTCTCAGGACGCTGACGTTCGGCCTGCTGACGCCGTTTTATTTTATCCGGGCGGGCTCGCTGGTTTCTCTTCCGGCACTGACCGGCGCACCTGGTGCTTTTTTGATCCTGCTGTTGGTCAAAATGCTCACCAAGCTTGCCGGAGTCTATCCGGTGTGCCGCTGGTATGGATCTTCCCATCAGGAAAGTATGTACACCACATTGCTGATGTCCACCGGGCTGACCTTCGGCACGATTTCGGCACTGTTTGGCCTGTCGCATCACCTGATAAATGAGGCGCAGTACTCATCGCTGGTCGCTGCGGTGATCGGCAGCGCCGTGCTTCCGACGCTGATAGCAAATGCATTTTTCTTACCACGCCACTTACTGCCGGAAAACGACAACACCCGGCGTGTGACGGATGAAGGGGTGAATAAAGGGGAATAATGTTCGCAACTGTCGATGTTCAGTGTCCGTTACGTAGAAGAGGAAATAATCATGATGAACCGAATACTGGTTGCCTATGATGGCTCTGATCCCGCAAAAGAGGCGATGAGTTTTGCGTCTGAACTTGCCCGTCATTATAACAGTGAATTGTACGTTATTGCCGTATGCCAGCTGCCGGAGTTTGGTGGCGAGGTGGAGATGCAGGATTTTGTCAGCCGGACACAATCCTACTTTAACCAGATGATGCGGAATCTGAAAAAACAGTATCCTGAGCTGAAAAAAGAGACCAAATTCCATGTGGCAATGGGCCATCCCGCCGAACAAATACTTCGTTATGCTGATACACACAGTATCGATCATATCGTGGTCGGTCACCGTGGCAAAACGTTGTTTTCTCGCTGGCTGCTGGGATCCGTTGCCCGCCAGGTCGTTGACCATGCCCTGTGTCCGGTCACTGTGGTCAGAAAATAACGGCCTGAAGAAATTAATTACTTTTTATGTTTTTTTCTCGCCACACGATGTTGCGACCATAATGCGAAAGCAAATACACATATAAGGGCCAGAATCATGAGAGCGAATACGATTAAGACATAATCCATGATGATCTCCATTCATTGTATGGAGATGAGTATAGCAGGACGGCCCGGTGATATATACACGAGGGTCCGTTATTAAACTAAATTATCAGGAAAGTCATTCCGGAGGGATTATGAACTTTATCAGCATATTGTTCGCGACGCTTGATGAAAACAGAAAACATAAAATAAATACCCGGCAGCCTGAATGCTTTGTTGATTTGAATCTTGATAAAGTTGTGACGGCGATTGTCAAAGGTCGGGAGGAGTATGATATCTCTCCATTCTTTTATACTCCACTGGAATACCCTGACGATATTTACTACCGTCAGGGAGTTATTCAGGATGTGGCTAAAGACGACCTCTACAATGCCCTGGTTGAATATTCAACGACAATGCAGAAAATAAGGGAGATTGGTTCGCGAAAGGAGAACCGCTACTACCACTACCAGCAACGGCGATGGGAGCTGGAGTGTGTTTTGCTGTACTGCCGTGCTGTGACCGTATTGCATGAGCGGCTGGAAACCCTGTCACTTACGTCCTGCGGGATGACGAATTTCAGAAATTATCTGTCTGAATATATCAACAGTGATGGATTTACTGATTTATCTACCGTTGCTCAGACCATCAGAAATCAACTTGAAGATATCCGCTACAGTCTGAGGATCAAAGGTGACACCATCAGCGTGGAACATTATGCGGATGAGATAAATTACAGTCATGAAGTATTACGGGTCTTTTCCCGATTTAAACAGCATGATGTCCAGGTTGACGTCGATTTCAGGAGTCATGATGGCATCATGAATAATCTTGAGGCCAGAATTCTGGACTGTGTGGCGAAACTTTTCCCTGCTGTTTTCGCAGGGCTTGATGCCTTCATTGAAGCTCACTCTGATTATCAGGAACATACGCTGAAGGTCTTTGAGCGAGAGGTTCAGTTTTATCTTGCCAGTATCCATTATATCCGCCAGTTTCAGGTGGCAGGGTTAACGTTTTGTATTCCTGAGGTTAATCGCGAAAGAAAAGATATTACGGTCACGTCGGCCTTTGATCTGGCGCTTGCTGACAGTCTGCTTAATAAGCAGGTGCCGGTTATCTGTAATGATTTTTATCTCCACGGGAGAGAGCGTATTTTAGTGATTTCCGGGCCTAACCAGGGCGGGAAAACCACGTTTGCCAGAATGGTCGGACAGTTACACTATTTTGCCCTACTGGGGTTATACGTTCCCGCGCAACAGGCAACGCTGTATCTGGTTGATAATATTTTTACCCACTTTGAAAAAAATGAAAATATTCATAATTTACGTGGAAAACTGTATGACGATTTGGTGAGAATTAAAACCATACTGGATAAATCCACTGCCCGCAGCCTCATCATTATGAATGAGATATTCACCTCTACAACCTCACACGATGCGATTTATCTGGGTACCCGGGTCATTGAAAAGGTCATCGCGCTGGATGCCATTTGTATCTGCGTGACGTTTATAGATGAACTGACGGCACTGGATACGTCAGTCGTCAGCATGATGAGTACGGTGGAAGAGGATAATGAGGCCTCCCGGACCTATAAAGTTATCAGGAAACCTGCTGATGGCGTGGCATGGTCGGTCACCCTGGTGCAGAAATATGGACTGACCTACGAAAAAATAAAAGCGGGGTTAAACGGATGAAAGCATACCTGATGTATAAACATGATGATTTTATCGTAGATGAATCATTTCCTGCCCACTTTACCCTTCTGACTAAAGATCTGGAACTGGAGGTCCTCTTTCAGGCGCTTTCCGGCGGGGATGATTTTCTGTATTCGGTGGTAAGAAAAGCGTGTTCACAACCATTGACCGAGGTACAGGATATTGAATACCGGCAGGCTATCCTGCGCGATTGTCTCTACAATCCTGAAATTTTCGGAGAATTTTATAAAGTTGTGGTGGATTGCCTGTTAATGGAAAAGGAAAAACTCCATTACGGTGTTTTCGGGCGGTATCCTTCCGCCATTCTTCATCAGTCCATTTCGTTCACCCGTTTTCTGTTGGACAATTTACGTAAGGTCAGGGGAATTGCGGAAAAAAACCTTCTTCATGTCGCCTCACCCGGCATGGAACGCCTGTTTGTCATGATTATGCAGGAGCTGAATGATGAATATCTTGAGGTAATCGAGGAACACCTCAGGCAGATGACATTTAAAAAAGGGGTATTGCTGAGCGCCAGACTGGGGGCGGGAAACCGGGGGGAGGGCTATGTGCTACGCCAGCCTGCCGCGGAGAACAGAAACTGGTTCCGGCGTCTGTTTTCCCGCAAACCGGAACATTATACGGTACAGATTGCTCCGCGGGATGAAAACGGGTTCCGGGCACTCAGCGACCTGCAGGATGAGGGACTGGTGCTGGTTGCCAGCGCAATGGCCCAGTCTACAGCACATCTGCTCAATTTCTTTCGCGCGCTGCGTGCTGAGCTGGGTTTCTATATCGCCTGCCTGAATCTTGCTGAGGTGCTGAATCACCGGAATGTGCCACAGTGTTTTCCGGTTCCGATCTACAAAAGGGAGCGCTATCTGGTCTTTGATGCATTATTTGATACCTGTCTGGCGCTGACTTCTCCGGATACCATCATCAGCAATACCCTGAAAGCGGATAATAAAAACACCTTTATTATTACCGGGGCTAACCAGGGAGGAAAATCGACGTTCTTACGCAGCATCGGTCTGGCCCAGATCATGATGCAGACGGGGATGTTTGTGTCTGCAGAATGTTTCAGTGCCGATATCTGCCGGAATATTTTTACCCATTATAAATGTGAAGAAGACAGCCATATGGTCAGAGGAAAGCTTGATGAAGAGCTCAGACGTATGCGGGATATCGTCAGCGAACTGAAGCCGGATGATCTGGTGCTGTTTAATGAATCGTTTTCCGCCACTAACAGCCGGGAAGGAGCAGGCATTATCAGGGGGATAGTGACCGCGCTGGCAGAACGTCATGTGAAGCTGTTTTTCGTCACACACACCTCGGAATTTGCCTGCGCATTTTATCAGGAGTATCACCAGGATACGGTTTATCTGTGCGCGGAAAGGCGTGAGGATGGCGAAAGAACGTTCCGTATTACGGAAGGGGCGCCACTGGATACCAGCTATGGTGAAGACCTCTATCGGGAGGTCTTCACGCCTCCGGCACAATCCGCTGAAAGCGGCTGAGTGCCCCGTCATAGTCCGATCGGTGATAACTATTCGGATATGGTGAACGGATGTAATCTGTGTTCAGCTTTTCGGTAAGTCCTCAACAGGTCTTCTGGCAAAGAGCCATATTTTGATCTGATCGAGCAGCAGGGTGGCCAGCAAAACCAGAGCAAACATGATGACCAGCAGTGTCAGTGAGACCGGCGTCATAAGGAAACCACCGGCAGCCAGTACGGTGGCAATGATGATATTGCCCACCGTGGCCAACACAACAAACCGGCCCGGACGGAGTGACCAGCAGCGGCCCGGCGTTCGTGAAAGATAAATCGTCATCTGGGCCGTATACATCAGATAGGCGAACATCAGGGCCTGGATTTGCGGGACGGGAAGCTGCAACCGGGTAAGGACGAACCACAGGATCATGAATGCCAGAACCAGCCAGCCTGCGGCCAGGACACCTCCCAGCCGGGCAATGTCACCAACGTTCCATCTTTCTGGTGATGAAGTAATCCACGATCGGTCTGTCGCCAGCGTGATTGTCACCACATCATTGAGAACCACAATCACGGCAATCAGAACCAGTGGTGTGACGAAGAATCCTGTCGCGATATAGCCGATGGTCAGCAGGGCCGCCAGCTCAACGGTCCGGGCTATTTTTGTTATTGTCCAGGTCAGCATGCGGCGAAAAACGCGGCGGCCCCCCGATACGACGGCGGCAACACCGTCTAATCCGGGGTGGGTCAACACCACCTGAGCAGCAGCTTTTGCCACGTCAGACGCTGTCTGTACGGCAATGCCCACTTCAGCTTGTTTCAGTGCCGGCGCATCATTCACACCATCCCCCGTCATGCCGACTATACAGCCCGTCTGTTGCAGGGACCGCACCAGACGAACTTTTTCTTCCGGATAGAAGTTAGCAAAACCATCAAAGCGGAGAGGTGTCTGCAGATCCCTGACCGCATCGCCGAAGCGGTCACCGAGCCCTGCCTGGCGGCTGATAACTCTGGCGGTATCAACCGTATCACCGGTGACCATGATTATCCTGATACCCAGTGCCCGAATATCCCTGACGAGGGCTGCGGCATCATCACGTAGTGCATCGGCTAGTGCCAGCAACCCGCGAATACGGAGATGGCCGTCGGTGCCGGTTGCGACTGCCAGGATCCTGGCGCCGGATGCCGCCATGGCCTGCTGGATCGTGGTGAACTCAGGAGGAGATTCGGCGAGTAAGGCAACAACAACTGGTGAACCCAGAATGATGTGAACGGATAATCCGTCATTGTCTGAACGCACACGGGCTTCGGAAAGTTTCGTGGCAGGATCGAACGGGATGAATTGCTCTCGGATATGCGGTATTCCCCCCCGGCGTCGTAGCGCATCCAGAATCTCCATCTCAAGTTGCCCCTGTGTCGTTTCGTCACAGGCCGCGGCAGCCCAGGCCAGAACCTCGTCCTCATTCTCTCCCGGAAGCGCCGTTATGCCGGCAACTGACTGCTGGTTTCTGGTCAGTGTACCGGTCTTGTCGATACACAGCACATCCATGGTTGCCGCTTCCTGTACCGCCGACAGGCCGGTGACAAGTACCCCCTGATTCGCCAGCCTTCGGGCTTCTACTGCATTGGCGACCATAAAGGCTGCCGGCATTGTCACCGGGACGGTCGCAATAATGAGAACAAGGAAGAAGGGGACAAGGGGCAACAAATCTTCACCGCGCCAGAGTGCAACAACGGCCAGAATGACCGCAAGCATGGCATCAATGGTCACAAGATAGCGCACAACAGCGAACAGAAGCTGTTCAAGATGGCTGGCAGAGCTGGCCGTTCGTACCAGCTCTGCCGTACGTCCAAAGTAGCTTCGGGTACCTGTGGCGGTGACGGTTCCTGTCACCTTTCCGCGCGCAATCGTCGATCCTGAATAGAGAGTATCCCCCTCGTTGCGTGACTCCGGGGTTGACTCCCCGGTCAGGGCCGCCTGGTCAACATCCACAGTTCCCTCATCAATCATACAATCGGCAGGGACCAGGTCCCCCGCTGTTAAGGCGATACTATCACCGGGGACAAGCTCCCGGGCCGGTATCAGTCGCCAGGTGCCATCACGACATACACTGGCATTGACTTTCAGCCGGGTGCGCAGCAGGTCAAGTGCTGACTGTGCCCGCCGTTCCTGAATGCCGCCAAGGATCGCACTGAAAGCGAGCCACCCTGCAATGATGGCGGGTTCGATCGTCTTCCCCAGAGCCACTTCGAGTACCAGCGCAATTTCGAGCATCCAGGGTATGGGGCCCCACAGACGTTTGAGGATCGCACGCAACTGGCCCGGAGGCTGTTCACGCACTTCGTTGTAGCCATATTGCGCCAGCCTGGCCCGCACCTCGGCTTCGGAAAGTCCCTTCACGTTATTCTCAGGGGGCATCTCCATACATCCTTCTCCGGAAAAACCTGACCCGACGGGTCAGGCGTGTTGCTATGCCGATAAAATGAAAGTCTGACGGAGACATAGCGCCGGTTAAGCGTATGGCGCATATGCATTTACAACAGTGTCATCACAAAAAAACCGGCGGCAGTCATCAGAAGCGAGCCAGTTACGTGCGTTAGTACGGAAATGACAGCCCATGCATAATTGCCATTCTGCAGTAGAACCACTACCTCAGCAGAAAAGGTGGAAAAGGTGGTCATACCGCCACATAAGCCGGTGGTAATAAAAAACTTCCAGGCGGGATCGAGGTGAGGCTGCCGGACAAAGAAGGCCAGTGCCATACCGATGATAAATCCGCCAACCAGATTAACCACCAGGGTGCCAGGAGGAAGATTGGGGAAAAGCGCATTGAGACGCATGGACAGTATCCAGCGGATCACACAGCCGATCGAGCCGCCTATCACTACCGCGAATAATGATTTGTACATATCACCTCGCAGAAATCAGGGCACCATCAGACCGTCATTCAAGGGAATAACGTGCGGTGATGGCCCGATTTTCATTCATTTCATATAGTACGGGGACACCCGTCAGGACATGCAGATCGGGAATTTTGTTTTCGTCAATCTGCTCAATAAACATGGTCAGCGCACGCAATGCATTAGCATGACTGACCAGCAGCATGGTTTCACCACTGACAACTCGCGGGACAATGACGTGGTGCCAGTAAGGCAGCAGCCTTCGCTGCGTCATTTCCAGACTTTCACCTGCCGGTAGATCCGTCAGGGACACATGGCGATAACGTGCCTCACGATGAAGTAAAGCAGGCGCATCCAGTAACGGAGGCGGGATACCACGATAGCTCCTCCGCCAGTGATAAACGATTTTCTGGCCAATCTGTTGAGCGGCTTTATCCTTATCCATTCCCTGAAGCACACCATAATGGCGTTCATTTAACCGCCATGATTTGTCCACCGGTAACCACAATTGATTCAACGTTTCCATTATCAGCCAGAGTGAATGAATTGCCCGATTAAGAACGGATGTGCAGGCACTATCAATGATGATCCCGGAGCGTTTTATCAGGTTTGCTGCGTGCCGGGCTTCTTCCACTCCTTTCTGCGTCAGCGGAACATCTTCCCATCCGGTAAAACGATTTTGCTGATTCCACTCACTTTCTCCATGACGGAGTAAAATAATTTTTCCCATAAGCAACCACCTGTCTGTCACCCACAGAGACTGATTACCTGAATTTACCTGGTCTCCGGTCAAGGAGGTGACGCATCAGAAGATGGGCGCAGCTACCGATGAACAGCGCGATTACAACAGCGCTGGTATCATCTGGCAGTACGTTAAAAAAGACATCAGCAATCAGGAATACCAGACAGGTTGCCAGGATCCCTGTTGCTGTTGACAGTATGAGTATTTTTCCGTTCACAGGACCACCTTACCCCTTCCCGTAGCTAAGCATACGGGAAGGGTGACGGAATCAGCGTTTTTTGAAGGCGGTTTTGCCGGCAAAGATGGCGGCATCACCTAATTCATCTTCAATACGCATCAGTTGATTATATTTCTCAATGCGCTCCCCGCGGCTGGGGGCGCCGGTTTTCAGATGACCGGCTCGTAGGCCTACGGTCATATCCGCAATGAAGCTGTCCACGGTTTCCCCGCTCCGGTGTGAAATAAAGGTTCCCCAGTTGTTATCCTGACACAACTGGATGGCTTCAATCGTTTCACTCAGGGTGCCTATCTGGTTCAGTTTAATCAATGCGGCATTGGCCAGGTTTTCATCGATGCCTCGCTGGATATATTTCACGTTGGTCACAAAAATATCATCACCGACCAGTTCGACTTTACCGCCCAGGGCAGCATGCAGAATTTGCCAACCGGCCCAGTCGTCCTCCGCCAGGCCATCTTCAATCAGCACAATCGGGAAGTCATTCACCAGCTGTTCATAATAACGCGTCATTTCTTCAGCACTGAGCTGAGCGTTTTCAGTACGCAGGGTATATTTGCCATCTGCATAAAACTCACTGGATGCCGGATCCATACAAATAACAATATCCTCACCCGGGCGGTATCCCGCCTTATTGATGGCCTCCACGATCAGTTCCAGCGGCTGGCGGTTTGAGGAAACGGCCGGCGCAAAACCACCTTCATCACCCACGCCGGTGGATAAACCTTTTTCCAGCAGGACCTGACGCAGGGCCTGGTAGACTTCGCTACCCCAGCGAATAGCTTCACGTACGGAAGAAGCTCCCCATGGTGCAATCATAAACTCCTGAAAATCAGCGCCCTGCCAGCGAGCATGAACCCCGCCGTTGATGATATTCATACAGGGAACCGGCAGCAGATTCGCGCCGACGCCCCCCAGATAGCGGTAGAGCGGGGTAGAGGAGAGTTGTGCTGCCAGGCGGGATACTGCCAGCGACACGCCAAGGATCGCATTGGCGCCCAGGCGGCCTTTGTTTTCTGTGCCATCAAGGGTAATCAGGCAGTTGTCGATTTCCTTCTGGCTGCGTACATCGTAGCCCTGCAGGGCATCGTTAATTTCGGTATTGATGCTTCGGACCGCATCCTGTACGCCTTTACCTCCAAATCGGGTCTTATCGCCATCGCGATATTCGATGGCTTCACGGGAGCCGGTACTGGCGCCGGAAGGAACGGAGGCCCGGGCCATACAGCCCCCCACAGAAGTTACTTCAACCTCTACGGTCGGGTTACCACGGGAATCCAGAATTTCTCTTGCGATAATATTTTCAATTTCAAAGCTCATAAGTTTGACCTTCTTTTATGGGGTTGGAATGTGTTTAATCAAAACATCAACAGAAAGGTGATTGATGAATTCGAAAGAAAAGGAAGAATAAACCCCGAACAGGCGGTTTTTATGCCCCAGCATGACCAGATCGATATCTTCGTGTTGAACAACGGCTTCGACGTCCCGGAAACGATGAATGCTGACAATGGACCGGACTTTAATATCAATACTGCTGGACTCCACCAGACGGCTCAGCATTGCCTTTGCATCAATAACTTCGCGGGACTGACGATCTTTGGTTAATGAATCACTGGTATAGTCCAGTTCCCGGTAGTCAGCGCTGAGATGGCCGACAGTAATACGGGTGCCCATCTCTTTTGCCAGACGTTCTGCCTGCTCAAGCAACAGCAGACCATCGGTTTCATTTTGTACAAGTAACAAGGCATGCCGGTAAATTTGCATAAATCACCTCTTATAAGAAGCGAAGCGGTCGGTCAGCCAGGGCAGGATTTCTTTCTTCCGGCTTGTCATACCGGGCAGCGACACCTGGAGAGAGCCTGTCAGGCTGCTATCTGAAAAAAGTAAACGGAGTTCCGGTTGGTGATGTCTGTCACCATCAAAATAACCATGTCCAGCGAACTGTCTTTACAGGTTTTATCCATTTCCTGCAGCAGCGCGGGCAACAGGGGAGTAATATCAGTCATGTCGCGTACCTCAATTTGTGACAACAACAGGGGCACATCATGGATCCGGTAATTTTTGGCGTCACGATTGAGTAATACCGATGTGGATTGCCCGGTTATATCTGTTTTGGCACGCAGTAGCCCTGTCACAAACTGGTCATAATCGATACCGGCGATTTCACGCAAAACTGCCATGGCTTCCTGATCCTGAGTGGTGGTGGTGGGGCCGGTCAGCGCAACGGTATCACTGAGGATCGCCCCCATCAGCAACACTGCCTGAGATGCCGTAATCGGCATCGGAATGTCATGCATCAGAATTGAGAGAATTACAGTTCCGCAGCATCCTACCGCCCGCACCCAGACATCCGGTGGATTGCGGGTAATGAGGGTGCCAATACGATGATGGTCAATGATGCCGATGACGTTGCTGTCCATCAACGAGGATGGTCCCTGCTCCGCATCCGTAAAATCAACCAGCCATACGGTTTTATCAGTCAGGTCGGCGGTGAGTAAATCAGGTTGTGAAACACCCGCGACATTGAGGATGTAACGGGTTTCCGGGGTGATATCCCCCAGGCGCCAGGGCGTTGCGGGACGACCAGTATAATTAAGCCAGTCAGCCACAACCAGCGCGCTGCAGATAGCATCGCTGTCAGGATTTCGATGACCGAAGACATAAATTGGATTATCTCTTTGAAAAGAGAGAGATTCTGAGGTAAGCGGTAATGTGGTTTGATTTTTCATAGCGATACCTGACATACATGCCTATAAAAGGACTAATTCAACTGTATATCAGGCGTCATCATCCGGTTTTTAAAGAAACCGGCGGTTGGGAAAGGTGGAGCACCATCACCTTGTAGATCAATCTTATATGGACCGTTGCAATAAATCAATATCAATTATTGTTCTCTGTTGTGTAGGTTATTCCTTACGCGCGGTGTCATCCTATCCCTCCAGGGCTTCTGCGAGAATGAACGGTGAGAATCTGGGGGGATCTGCCAGCCATCATGGATTTTTCTTAAGTTAATATTAAGGATCAGGCAGTATTATGTTTCTTTTTTCTGGGTAATTAACATTTATGCTGAATGAAATTGAAACTCTGAACAGAAAAATTTTCCTTGCTATGAACGCTAAGCCTGGAACGCCTGATTCAGCTCTGGTTATTGCGAATTTTTTTGCGAATACCCTTATTTATGCCATACCATTTATTATTATTTTTTTATGGTTTGCCGGTAAAGAAAAGGGAAAGATACTGGCGCTTCGCTCAACGTTAACAATGGTCATTGGTGTAGTGTTGAGCCTGATTATTGGAAGCCTCTGGCCGCATCCAAGACCATTTATGGTTCCGCTGGGCTATGTCTGGTTTTCGCATACTGCAGATTACTCATTCCCGAGTGATCATATGACCATTTTTGTGTGTTTTGCGCTTGCGCTGATCAGCGCAAAGGCAGTACGTACCGGCCTGGTGGTGTTGGGCATTAGTATTCTGGTCGCCTGGTCACGTATTTATCTTGGCGTACATTTTCCTCTCGATATGATAGGAGGTGTCATCACGGGGATGGTGTCTAATGCTCTTTTCTGCCGGTTATGGAAATATAAAGGTGAATATGTATTCTCTTTTTTTAAAACAATCAGCTTAAAATTATTCAAAATTTAATGATGGGTTGGAGATGGCAGTGGTAATATTTAAAAAATGTCATCTTCATTTCCTGTATCCTGATCTGTCTATCCTGAATAATATTTCACTGGTAGACAATCTGCGGAACACTCCATTATCCGGTGATCTGTTATGGTTTTGAGGATGATAGGAGGCCGATTCCGCAGGCGAAGATGGAAAAATCATGGTCAAAGTTGGGCAGAACAGGTATAGTGCCCGGCGGAGATGGCGTTCCTCCTTATAACCACTGTTTTACTGACAGTTAATGACGCCTACAGAACACTGACCTTTGTCGGTACTGTAGGCTATTTTCTGCACGCCCCCATTGGTCAGCCCTGAAACTCACGAGCTAGGACCAATGAAACGACTAAAACACCACGATCAAATTGAATTATTTTCCTATATAGGGACATGGCTAGTTACTGCGAGTCTTATCGCATTACTGGCAGGTACTGCATCCGCGTTATTTCTTCTCTCACTCGATAATGCCACGGCATGGCGGGAATCCCATTCCTGGATGATATGGTTGCTCCCACTGGCAGGTCTCCTGGTCGGACTGGTTTACAACTGGTATGGCGAGCCCGTCAACGCTGGCAATAACCTGATTATCGATGAGATACACGATCCGAGAAAGGTGGTTCCGATAAGGATGGTGCCACTGGTTCTGGGCGGTACTCTCATATCGCATCTGTTTGGCGCTTCGGTCGGGCGCGAAGGAACGGCGGTTCAGATGGGGGGAGCCTTGGCCGATCAGCTGACGCATATATTTAAAGTGAAGAAAGACACTCGTCGGATCCTGCTGATGGCTGGGATGAGCGCGGGGTTTTCGTCCGTATTCGGCACCCCGATGGCCGGTGCTATCTTTGGGATGGAAGTACTGGCAATAGGGCGAATTCGTTATGATGCGCTGTTCCCCTGTCTGGTTGCCGCAGTGCTTGCCGATCAGGTCTGTCTGGCATGGGGGGTACATCACACACATTACCGCATCGATTTCATCCCGGCATTTACAATATGGAGTTTCCTGTCCGTTGTGATAGCGGGTGCCGTATTCGGGCTGGCAGGAATGGTATTCTCTGTCGCGACCGGAAAGGTCAGTGGGATCGTTAAACGTTATATTAAGTATGCTCCTTTGCGTCCTTTTTTCGGAGGGATACTGATTGCTGCTGCCGTCTGGTTTGTCGGTACTGATCGTTATATTGGTCTCGGTATTCCGGAAATTGTCCGAGCCTTTAAAGAACCGCTATATCCGATGGATTTTATGGGAAAAATGAGCTTTACCATCGTTTCCCTGGCGACAGGATTTAAAGGTGGTGAGGTCACACCTCTGTTTTACATAGGTGCCACTCTGGGGAATGCTCTCGCTCCTCTTCTGCACATGCCATTTGCTTTTATGGCCGGGATCGGTTTTGTAGCTGTGTTTGCCGGTGCGGCAAATACCCCGCTTGCGACAACCTTTATGGCGATGGAACTGTTCGGTACCGAAATGGCGGTATTTTCTGCCGTCGGCTGCTTTACGGCATATCTTTTTTCAGGACATACCGGGATTTATCATGCCCAGCGAGTCGGTCATGCCAAAAGCCGCCGATACCGTACACTTGTTCCGTCTGAGCTACGCATTTCTGAAATTTCTGCTGTTCGCAGGAAGAAACCTTTCGCGTTATCACGTGAAGAAAATGAAATAAAAATCCAACCGAAAAAAGACAAAAAAGTCACAATGGAGAGTTCTAAATGAGTGCAGATGCAGTCCAGACTTTAGCCGCTTTAAGATTATATTTTCCAGTCGCATCTAAAGCCAGTGCCAGACGTTTCTGGCACAAATTACTTGCTCCCCAACTGGCGCAGCATCTTCTTTCCGTGGCGAAGAAATCAGACATTAAAGCAGCGACATTACATCATGTCACCTCCGGTTATCTTCCCGGAAAACGATTATCTCACCATCATCCTGAGTTAACCAATATGACACATCCCCAGTGTCTCGAGCTACTGGACTCGGAAGAAAATCTGAGAGCTTTTCTTCATGAAAACATGGAAGAGTTAAAAAAGGTATATGCCGTACTATTAAAATGTGAAGAGCCTCATGCTCACCATATTTCCCTTCATGCACCTGAGTTTGCCTGAATACAGGAAAGTAGTCATGATAAAATATCCGGGGAGAGAACCCCGGATATCATGTTGTAATAAAATAACAGTTTAATTTTTCGACTAGTCATCGCAAGATTTCTCCGATTTCATTCAGAACGTCATGACTCGACGAGAGCCGTTGGGAGATGTTAAGTTGTGTGAGTATGAACATGCTGCATCTGAACCGCCCCCAGCACACCTTCACCGCCCAAACGCGACTCTGAGGTGTAAATAACGCAATAAAAATTATAACTTAGTACGATTTTGACTTTAATAATTCCATAAGTCGTTTAATTATAAACCATTATTATCTCTACAAGTCTTCGAGCGTGCTTATGAAAGAGATCTGTTCCGCAGATTCGTCAACATTTAAACATGTGCGTTTTGTTCTCACAGACATGGATGAAACGCTGACTTACAAGGGGCGCCTTGCGGCTGAAACCTATATGGCGTTGGAACGGTTGCAGAACGCGGGAGTCAAAGTGATACCGGTCACAGCCGCGCCAGCCGGCTGGTGCGACCAGATGGCATGGATGTGGCCAGTTGATGGTGTCATTGGTGAAAATGGGGGGGTGTTTTTCAGAAGGCAAAATGACGGCCATGGCATTGAGCGTTTCTTCTGGCACGGCACAGAAAAATATCCTGACGTCGCTGAGCGCCTGATGCAAATTGGAGAGCAGATAAAAAGGGAAATTCCTGCCGCTCATTTTGCCGACGATCAACCTTTCAGGATGACGTCCATTGCCTTTGCTAAACCGCCAGAAGCCCATCAGTGTTCATTAATACTTAACGCATTGACGCAAGCAGGTGCGACAACCACCGTAAACAATCTCTGGATTCTTGGTTGGTCCGGAGAGTATGACAAGTTATCTATGGCCCGACGAGTGCTCAGGGATTATTACGATCTCGACATTGATGCCGAACGTTCTGCCGTATTGTATAGCGGCGACTCGACGAATGATGCGCCGATGTTTTCATTCTTTGAACATACGGTGGGAGTGAGCACGGTATCAGATTTCCTTGATCAAATCCCGAAACCTCCACAGTGGATCACCCGTGGCCCGGGAGGTGCTGGTTTTGTGGAAATTGCAGATGCGGTAATTGCCGCCAGATAATGAGAAACGCAGGTCCCGTCGGCTTATCCAGTCACAGTGACAGTGGCCGGGTTTTTAATGCGTGTGCTTCTCTGCTATAAAAGATTTTTTTAACAGAAAGTTGAAATCACTTTAAGAGAACTTCATGAACTAACAGGAAATGCGCCTCTTTTAAATATATTCTGACAGCTTACTCTGCTTCAGTTCATGGACCTTTTCCAAACTAGTACAAAGGCTATACAGATTAATTCACAGCAAGCAGAAAGTATTCATTATGTGTCTGATAGGTTAGAGTCAACGACTTCAACTCAAGCTAATGGAAGCTATGCAGTATCAACTACAATAGGTTCTAATCTTCATGATGACCTTTCGATTATGTCCTCATATTATTTAGGCGTAGGATCCGGACGTGTTAGTGATCAAAAAGAAAGACAATTTAATTTTGAAAGGTTTTGTGAATGGATTGATGATGTAAAAACCAATTTAGAAGGCGCTAACAAAGTATCTAGTTCATTTCTTAAATCATTTGCTCAAACTGTTGATGGTATACCTTCTGAAAAACCAGTTGCTTGTATTATTGATCTAAGCAAATATAACGGTTTGTTGACTGTGTGTTGTAAAGGCAAGCACAAAAAAATAATATAAAATTATTTATTTAAAAAATATAATTTTGGAATTTCATTTTTTGATAAAACACTACTCCCGTTTGTTATAAATACTAATGGCAGTAATCTTTCAAAGATGAGGGGGCCATAAGGTCAGCGACATTTTTACCAAGGGAACTAGATTTTTATGTTGATAAAGGTGAATTAAAAACACGTAATCAAACTCTAACCTTTATGCTTGATAATGAAGTTGTTGATGAAATTGACATTTTCAACAATAACACCGTAAAATTAATATTTGACAATGGAATCACTTACTTAAATGGTTTATTTTATAAATTCACCCTCCCCACAGATAATGCAAGAGTTGCAGATGAGTTTTTCTCGCGATTTGTAGAATTACAAGATTTGTTGTCAGGTGGATTATCAGAAAAAGATGAGGATGGGTTGAGCGGAGCTAGTTTTAGCCCCTCATCGATATTTTATTTGATAGATCAACTGTCAAATGTGAGAACTAAATCTGTTCAACTATCTCAATTGGGACCATTTTATCAATATATCCCTAATGTTGATTTGATTCTTTGTACGGATATGGATACAGAACCAGCTGACTTTGTCCTTTCCTCCAGAGACAAACTTATCTATGTACATATCAAATGCGGTACCGCAGGAAAACCTGAATCTTCAGCAGGTTCGATTTGCGAAGTCGGTAGCCAAGCGATAAAAAACATACACTACTTGGATAGGCTGGGCAATGTCTTTCTCACCGGACAGCAAGCTAACCATCAAAGCGCTGGAAATGGCGTGGGAAACCTGAGGTCAACCAGCAGGAGTGATTTTCCACAGTAACCATGGTAGCCACTAAACAAGCAGGCAGTTCCGGCAGTTACTGTGGCGTTACCGGATAAAGCGGTAGCCAGTTTTAGTTGACCACGACAGAACCTTCCTTCCATCATCTCACAAGTCGCATGAATGAACAGCATTCACTATCTTAGTTGCCCCGGTATGTGGGGCGGTGTTGTCGATATTTATAATCATTTCGAATTTTTCCCGCAATGCTTCAAATATTTCTGGATAGGTGTCACCTATTTGCACAGCAATGCATCTTTGTGCTTTTCTGATTTTTTCATTTGTCCTTCCGGGACAGATGCTTCCGATTCTACAGAGCAAAAAACGATGGTTCAGTTTAATCCGCGCAGAAATAACAGGGAAACACACTGAGATACTGTTAATGTTGACTGAATAAAAGATGCATGAAATTTGTATCAGTATAACGAAGCCGGTAAGCATAGCGATAGTGTTGCATGACGAAGAGAAGGGGGGTATCGGCACCACCTCCGTTCAGGCAGCGTAGATCATGCCGGAATTATGTTTCTGAATGGGGCAGGATTTCAGGTCAGGGTCACTGGAAAAGCAAATCCGGGCCTCGGAACTGATAGTGGAGCGCAAGGAAGTTGTCAGCGACGAAGAACGATGTTATCGCTGAACAGACTTTAAGCCAACGCTTGAAAGTATACTTTTTTTCCATTACCCTGATCGGCTGCCATTTTTCAGGTAAGCATAACTCTGATAGTATAGAGGTCTCAATGCCGAGCATAAGAAAGCATCGCTCTTTTATCTCTCTTTCGCGTCGAAAACGTCGGCAAAAAGTGATTCAGCTGAAAAATCGTCTCCGGAATACTCGTCATATCTATGGTGGCATCTTCTACGATGAATGCGATATAGATCAATATGATAACAGCAAAGATTATATCTGGAACTGGAGCGATATCTATTTTTTAGGTCTCCGGCCTGACGTATTATGGAATGCTGAAATCATTACCGCGCAGACCGCTTTTAATGATGTAGTTGGTTCATTAGCCTTTGAAGAAGCCTACAGTTTGTTGAATACACATCAGCGTGAAGAAGAATTTAGGCTAGATACCATGCAACGCGATAGTCCAAGGCATCTTACTCGCTATGCAATATTCAATGGATTAACTTTTTCTGAGTATCTTTCGAAGCGAGAACAAGAAATAGCGCTTAATACTCCCATACAAATTTACAGTGAGTACCGTTACTTACCTGGCTATTCCTACGGAATCGGCCTTAAAATGATTGTTGATGCGCCAGCTTTGAACGTGGATGTCATAGAGGCTGCTATCAGAGATTTTCGCCGTCGTGGTGAATCCGAATGGCAATCAAATGTAGCTATTTCGACTCCCTCACAGTTATAGATTGAAAGAAATTGAAGGAATGGTCTATGAGTGAAATAACACTTTGAATCGCCACGGATGCTTTGGATGCTTCTGAGCCATTGCGGACTGATTCCGCTCAGGTAAAAAATCCAGCCCCATTGGTGGACTATCAGGGTGTGAATTCATCACGGACTGAGAAGACCGTAACAGATTTAGCCCCCCTGGAGAGTGCAACATACAAATCACTTGCTCCCATATTTCCTGCATCCAGTATTAATGCGTGATCGCATTCCAGTCCTTTCAGAAGAAGTGTTGAGCCTATTGAGCGATGCGATACACGTCCTTCTCCCTGGTATCTGCGTTGTTCACGAATGACAGATGCTGATTCATGAATGCTTTTTTCGGGTGAACTGATGGACAGATTTATTGCATCTTTTAGCACTTGCAGCGCTCCGGCCCTGAATACGCGAGTTTCATACTTATCTTCAAGCAAGAGAAGCGTTGTTCGCATGTTTTGTCGGGTGGGTGCCAGTGCAAGCTCTACTAATGCAATTTCAAGTGAAGAAGGGGGCGTTATGTTTCGACCGGCTTGAATAGAACCAATTCTGCGTAGGGTTGCGCTAACGCCCACATTTGTCATCAGCTCAGCTGCTGCCTGTAATATATTTGGCATCACGTTAGCGGTATTAGCCTCGTCAAGGGAAGTGGCCATTCTCATCACATCAGTCAGATCAACGGGTTCAACAACATCAATACCATTAATACGTTGTGCAAATTGATGCCGGGATGAAGCTCTTCGTGAATCACCCATAACCAAAATCGAGTCGTTGGGGAAATGTCGCAGCAGCGAGTAATATTCGCGCTGCTGGCGCTGGATATTATCATTGTGATTTCGTGAAAGAGGATGAAAACGGACATATTCAGGACAAGACTTTAAGTCAATGCGCTCCCGGCGAAGTAAACGATGTCTTTGCTCAAGGATCCATTGGCCCAAATCTGGGGTTTGGGCATTGTTCCAGCGCCAGGGCGTCTGCAAGGTTGCCAGAGTAGGGAAAAAAGTCTCAACGGTTCGGGTCCAGTCAGGCATAGGGCCGCTGAAGCTGAAGATACATTGCATCGGGTCACCAAAGACGACCGTTGGTAGCAAACGTGAAAGCGCACAAGTCAGTTCATGCTGTTCACTATTGCAGTCCTGGTATTCATCGACCAGCAAACGCGAGTAAGTAGCTGTGATGATTTCGCTAATATTACCGTTAACAATCAGGTTCAGTACGGCACGGCGAAGAGAAGGGTAGAAAAGGGTTGGATTTTCAGGACCAACGTCAAGCGGGCACAATCCCGGGAAACAGCCTGCTATCTTCAGCGCCCATCCATCGATTGTTGTCACAATATAGTTTCGCGGAGGAATTGCAAAACGACTCAATCGCTTTTTGAGTGCCGTTACACCTGCAGTTGTATGCGTCAGCACGAGATACGGCTTACTTTGTGCAACACTCAGAGCGTCAGTAATCAGGTGGGTTTTGCCGCATCCGGCAGGCGCTACAATCAGGCCTTTAGTGGCATTTAAAACGGCATCCACACTCATTGTTGATCACCGTCATCTGCAGCCCACCCCAGCAAATCTCTGATTATCGCCTTGAACGGCCGTGAAAAATCATTGATAGCCGGGCCCACAATATTTTCCGCCAGGTCTTCAGCCTTGCCGATCGTTTTAAACCAACCATATTCACCTGCCGCACGCGCCACGGGCTCTCTCATTTCTATCGTTGGTTCCTCAGTGCATGCTTCAAAGTTATAAGCTCCCTGGGAGCAGTTCTGAATATGCTGATCCACCTGTTGTTGGCTGTTCAGAGCCGCAGCGAGGAGAACAATGTCACGGATAGTCTCAACAGGGCACCAGGCTAGCAGGGCTCCCTCTGTTGAAAAACCATTACCCCATTCAAAAATGGTCACGCCACTGGCCCGGCAATGTTCTGTCTTTAGTCTGTGTGCTTGCGAGATAATATCTGAGTCTTTTAGTAATGCAGTACGATACCCCAGTCGTGCAAAAACCTCGGCGCGTTTGAAATATTTTTCCCCACCGGCGCCATCGGTAGCAAAGGCACCTTGATCCTGAAAACCCGTTCTTCCTCTGCTTTGCCTGTATAAATCCAGTCCTCTGATAAAACCAACCTCAGTCCCACCTTCACCCACAATCACGGCTTTGCTAAAGAAGGCTTCAGCGCAGGCCCGTAAGGTTGCCTGTTCCTGATCTTCTCCGCTAAGTGTCAGGAAAAGGTGTGAAGGCTCTGGGGCCGGTTGATTTACTTTTCGCAGCACACATAGTTGGGTTGCTTGGAGTTCCCGGAGAACATATGGGGAATGAGTGGTGATGAATACCTGCGAAGTGGGCTCAGGATCGCGGGAGCCCAGTTGATGCAACAGCTGGCTTATTCTGTAGGGCTCCAGCCCATATTCCGCTTCATCAATAAGTATGGTCCCTGGACGCCCGACAGCTTTCTGTAACCCGCTTACCAGTAAACGGGTCGATCCCGTGCCAAGCATCCTCAGCGGCGTATTATCATTGTTATGCAGACTGATTGCGCTGTTAGAGAGTGAAACGCCATTAACATCCAGAAGCGCTTTCAGTTCACCGACCGGTACCCCAAGTGAATTCGCGATAGTTCTGACTTCGGTCAGAATGGCATCAAGCTGCGGAAGTTCCCGGGCAGCAAAGCTTTGCCGGGTTTGACGGGAAAGCTCGGCCAGCGTTGCGCTGACATTGAAATCCTCATCTGAAAGTTTGTTTAATACTGAGCGATTTCCCCATGCCAGGTGGTGGTGGGATGCAGCCCCAAGGCGCGTCGGGCTTAATTGCTCACGGTGCTTCCATTGCAGTCTTTTCTCCAGACCTTCCGCAGTTGTTCGTTCAGAAAATAAGAGCCAGTCTGGTTCAAGATCATCTTCGACGACCATTCTCAGCGTGAGTACAGTCTCATCACCCGCCTGCGGTTCATCATGGATTTCTTTTGTTTCAATGTTGAACCCACGAAAATAGCGTCCGTAAGCTTCGAGATTCAGCAATCCGTCATCGAGCTGCCCAAGCGTTATGCTGATGCAGATTGGCGTGGCTGTGTTCATCAAATGAAAATCTGCATCACTGAACGTAAACGATCTTCTTGCGCCAAGCACCAGGTCAATCGCGTCAATGATGGTCGATTTTCCTGAATCCCCTGGGCCTATCAGACAATTGAGGCTTGGGCCAGGGCACCATTCTGCTTGTCGCACTGCCCGAAAGTTTTGGATGCTGATGTGGCGGATAACAGCCATTTATCGTTCCCTCATAAACCAAAAATGTTGTATCTGCATTGAATTGGAAGGAATTATTACACACATTTTCTGATTTAGCTGTGATGCAAAGCTGCTCCTGATTTGGCTGAAGAAAGATCATGAAAGATCGGGGGAGTCGAGGGTTAGTGCCCACTATAATTCTCGGCTTCATGTTTTCGTATACGAAAATTTTTAAGCAATAAGACACACCATAGCCATACGTGGCACTGACCACGTGAAATCAATTTTTTTTTATCAACTCCCTAAGAACGTGAGGCGCCAGCAGACTTTCGACTGGTATCACAGTATTGATTTTTACTGCTTTGACAATTTCAATCAATGACAGGGTGTTTTGTGCAAGTTGTTCACGTAGCTCTTTATTTTCCTCCTGCAACTGCTGATTACGACCAAGTAAAGCCTGGCGCGTCTTACGATTCACATACTGCTGTTTTTCTTTGGGACGAAGATTTAGAGGGGATAATTGTTGATCGACATAGGCTGCAATAAGACGTTTTCGTTCAATGTTACTTAATGTACTTAAGCCGCCATTGATGATGCCTTTTGATTTAAGTCTGGCATGCAAGCTTTTAGCCGAAATAGGCGATTTATCAAACCCTTCAATCAGCATCAGTTGGAGCTCATGCTCGATCTGAGTATCCAGTTCTTTACCACGCATCAGTCTTCTCCTTGTTTGATTTTTTGGTACTCGATAGCAAATAATTGAGCCAGAGTACGAATTTCACCTTCCACCTTTATTTCTCCTGACAGAAGTGCCTGAGAGGTAATTGCTTCCAACGAGTTTGAGCGTCTGCGTAATTGCTCACTTAGTGCATCTAGCTGTGCAAGACTATCGTCAATATTGCCTTGCACTAGCTGGTTGTCAGAAAGGGTTGCGGTATACTGTTCAAAAGCAAGTTTGGCCTCGTTTAATGCCCTACCTTTGACTACAACAGCGGAGTATTCATCAACACGCCCGGTCAACGTGAAATGCTCACAGGGCTTCAATGCCTGACACTTCATTCGATAAGGGCATCCCCACAAGTTAACGTCTCTCATGCAAGAACCCAATTTCAATGGATGCAGTACAGCGTGCCTTTGCACCATTTCAGATGCTTGCGATGGCCCTTCGTTTTTACTGATTTCTTCAAACGCAGCGGCAATGTCTTCGAATAGTCCATCGCCTAACGACGCTTCAATGAAGCCTGCAACATCGTTACGGTCATCGAAGGTATGTAGGTTTGCCTTTATATTTGTTTCCAGGCTCTGGACGCGATTAAACGTCATTAAACCACTTTGCTTTACCGCATCGAGAGGTGAATCAACGTCAACAGCACTAGATGCTGACTGCTCCGGTACGGTTGGAACTAAAGGGGTTAGAGAAGCTGCTTTTCGCCGTTCCTTGAGAGCCAGGTGCTGATAATGCTGATTTTGAGTGATATCAACACGCCCCATCAGCATCGCTTGTAAGTGGTCTGAAATCTCAGCAATAGCGAGAAAAGTATTAATGTTGTGTCGAGGGATATGTGTGCGTAGCTGAGTAGGGCGGCCGTCATCTTCAAGCAGCCTGTATTTGCTGAAAACGGACGTGTAACCCTCATAATTACCAAGGAACTTGTTTAGTCCATTATTATTCAGGGGTAATGGCGTGGCTTTTAGTTCCAACGTTCTCTTTAAAGTCAGTGATCCCTTGGGAAAAAGAAACAATAGATCTTCATACTTAATCTCGTATCTCCTGCCATTTTCTACCCATGCATGAGTACAGGGGGTGTTTGCACTGTTATCACCGAATTCATTTCTAAGATAATTACTAAGGTCCGACTTTGAATAATATTTTTCTTTTCCATTACCTGATCTAAGAATGACTTTTACCGGTATACAGCCACGTTTTTCTAACGCTTTCGATGCTTTATCTCGTAATCCTGCACGCCCCCGAAGCTCTGATGAGGACTGGGCTATGTGTTCTACAATAGAATCAAGTTCAACGAGTTCGCCGGCAATATCACTGATTGCCTTTGGTAAATAATCAGAAAATTCTTTAGACCGTAAAAATGCGAGATGTTTGCGAAAGTCAGTTGTTAGCAACTTAACCGACTTGAATATATTTTGGCTATTTGCATTCTGAGGTAGGATCGCAAATTTAGCTAGGAATTGAAATCTATCCCCTTTTGTGCAAAATCTGGTTGACATTCGCAGATTGACTACAGTACCGTTCCGTGCAAAAGGTGGTTGGAGTCCAAAATGAACGAATTTACGGGATCGGCAGCTTCACAGGCTGACTTTATTTGGAAGAATGCGGAAGACCTTTGGGGGGACTTCAAGCATACGGACTTTGGCAAGATCATTTTGCCGTTTACCTTGCTGCGCCGCCTGGAGTGTGCGCTGGAGCCGACCCGCGAGGCGGTGAGAGAAGCGCATGACGCTTTCAAGGATGCAGATGTTGAGCTGGATACCATTCTGCGCTCAACCGCTGAATACCCCTTCTACAACACCTCTGAATACTCCCTTGGCACCCTGGGTAGCACCAAGACGCGCCGCAATCTGGAAGACTACATCGCCCTGTTTTCGGATAACGCCCGCGCTATCTTCGAGGAGTTTGAGTTTGGCAATACGGTGATCCGGCTGGAGAAAGCGGGCTTGCTGTACAAGATTTGCCAGAACTTTGCCAAGATCGACCTGCACCCGGACGTGGTGCCGGATCGGGTGATGAGTAACATCTACGAACACCTGATTCGCCGCTTTGGTGCCGAGGTCAATGAAGGGGCCGAGGACTTCATGACGCCGCGTGACATCGTTCACCTGGCGACCGCATTGCTGCTTGACCCGGATGATGCCCTGTTTGAGGCCAGCCCCGGTTTGATTCGTACTCTGTATGACCCGACCTGTGGCACGGGTGGCTTCCTCACCGATGCCATGAACCATGTGGGCGACTACGGTAACCGCGACAAGATCCCGCCAGTGCTGGTGCCGCACGGGCAGGAGTTGGAGCCGGAAACCCATGCGGTTTGTGTGGCCGGTATGCTGATCCGCCGTTTGGAGTCCGACCCTGGCCGAGATCTGTCGAAGAACATTCGTCAGGGCAGCACGCTGTCCAACGACCAGTTTGCCGGTGAGCGTTTCCACTACTGCCTGTCCAATCCGCCTTTTGGCAAGAAATGGGAGAAGGACAAAACCGCCGTCGAAGCGGAACACAAAAAAGGCGAGCTGGGCCGGTTTGGGCCGGGCCTGCCGAAAATTAGCGATGGCTCCATGCTGTTTTTGATGCACCTGGCGAGCAAGCTAGAACTGCCGATCAACGGCGGTGGCCGCGCCGCTATCGTGCTGTCGGGTTCGCCACTGTTTAACGGCGGTGCCGCGTCTGGCGAATCGGAAATACGCCGTTGGTTGCTGGAAGACGACCTGATTGAAGCCATTGTAGCTCTGCCAACGGAGCTGTTCTTCCGAACCAATATCGCCACCTACCTGTGGATTCTGTCCAACAAGAAGCCGCAGGAGCGCAAAGGCAAGGTGCAGTTGATTAACGCCACCGACCTTTGGACTTCAATCCGCAACGAGGGCAACAAACGCCGTATTGTCAGCGATGAGCAGCGCCGCCAGATTCTGGACATCTACGCCACAGGCGAAAGCGGAGCGCTTTCCCGGATGCTTGACTACCGTACCTTTGGCTACCGCCGTATCAGGGTTCTGCGCCCGCTGCGCATGACCCTGGAGCTGGATAAGGTGGGCATGGATCGGCTGGAAGCCGAAGCTGCCTGGGAAAAGCTCTCTGATGCGCATCAGACATTCTGGCGTGAAGCCCTCAAGCCGCTGATCGGGCAAACGCAGCCCTATAGCTGGGCAGAAACCTTTGTTAAGAACTCGATCAAGTCCGACGAAGCCAAGCAGCTCAAGGTCAAATCCAGCAAAACATTGATCACCGCGCTGATCAACGCCTTTGGTCACAAAGACCCGAAAGCCGAGCCAGTCACGGATTCCAACGGCGAGCTGGTGCCAGACACAGATTTAACTGATTACGAGAACGTCCCCTATCTGGATGACATCGACGACTACTTTGCTCGCGAAGTGCTTCCTCATGTGCCGGATGCCTGGCTGGATGAGAGTTTTACCGATGCCAGGGATGGTCAATTGGGCCGCGTTGGCTATGAGATCAACTTCAACCGCTTCTTCTACCAGTACCAGCCGCCGCGCAAGCTGCAAGATATTGATGAAGACCTGAAGCAAGTAGAAGCCGAGATTGCCGCGCTACTGGCGGAGGTGGCCAGCGAATGAGCCAGTACAGAGCATATCCCGCATATAAGGATTCCGGTATTGAGTGGATTGGGCAGGTGCCGGAGCATTGGAAGGTAGCGAGAGTCAAGCGACTGGCGTCATTGCGCAATGAACGACGAAATGATGTATCTACTGATACCATTTATATCGGACTTGAGGATGTAGAAGCAGGATCAGGGCAGTACAAGCCAACGAATGGAAGCTCCCGTCAATCAGAAGATTCAACTGTAGGCATCTTTTATGAAGGGGATGTCCTGTACGGTAAGCTGCGTCCATATTTGCGAAAAGCCATTATTTCAGAGATGGCAGGGTGCTGCTCAACAGAATTTTTGGTTCTGAGGGCTGAAAAAACAGAACCCAGATGGCTGCAAGAATGGCTTTTAACTCCTGATGTAACGCATCAAATAGTGTCAGGATGCGAGGGAGCGAAAATGCCTCGTGCAGATTGGGGGCATATCGGTTCAATTGAAGTTGTATACCCAGATCAGCCTGAGCAAGCGCAAATACTAACCACCCTCGACCGCGAAACCGCCCGTATTGATGCGCTTGTCGAGAAGAAAACCCGCTTTATCGAGCTACTGAAGGAAAAGCGCCAGGCGCTGATTACCCATGCGGTCACCAAGGGGCTAGCCCCCAACGTGAAGATGAAGGATTCCGGCGTTGAATGGATTGGGCAGGTGCCGGAGCACTGGGAGGTGAAGCCTATTTGTCGCGTGACATCGGTCAATGATGATGTGCTTCCTGACTCCACGACTGACGACACTCCCATTCGTTATGTCGATATTTCCTCAGTAGGATACATGGAGGGTATTAAGCAGGCTTCGGATATGTGCTTTGCAGATGCACCATCAAGAGCCAGACGGAAAGCATCTTCAGGTGATGTGATCATCTCCACCGTTCGGACATATCTGAAGGCCGTTGCAGCTGTTACAGATGAATATGCTGATTGTGTATTTTCTACTGGGTTTGCTGTATTGCGAGCACGCCATCTTGATCGTTCCTTTTTAAAGTGGATGGTTCTGAATGAGCTTCTGATTCAAGCTATTGAAGCTCATTCAGAAGGATTGAGTTATCCAGCGATTAATGCTTCTGCATTAGTGAAGCTCAAAAGCGTCATTCCCCCACCAGAAGAACAAGCCAGCATCGCCGCCACCCTCGACCGCGAAACCGCCCGTATTGATGCGCTGATGGACAAGGCAAAGCAAAGCATCACCCTGCTCAAAGAACGCCGCGCCGCTTTTATCACCGCCGCTGTCACCGGCCAGATTGATTTGCGAGGGAAATAATAAATGCAATCAGCAGCACATCATGAAAAACACCTCCAGCAATATATCATCGACCGGTTGGTAGAACAGGGCTGGAAGCTGGGTGATTCCAGGTTCTACGACACCGAGCGGGCGGTGTACCCCGAAGACCTGAAAAGCTGGGTCAAAACCAGCGGCCAGCAGGAAAAATGGGACAAGCTGGAACGGCTCAACGGGGCCAAAACCCTTGAAGTGCTGATGGATCGCTTGGATAAAGCACTGGAGAAACAAGGCACCATGCAGGTGTTGCGCCAGGGCTTTTCCATTGCCGGTTGCGGCCTGATCGAGATGACCGAGGCCGCACCGGAAGACAAGCGCAATGCAGCAGTCATTGAGCGCTACCAGGCCAATATCCTGCGCGTGGTGCCGGAGCTGAAGTATCACCCGGCCCGTGAATTTGCCATTGATCTGGTGCTGTTTATCAACGGTCTGCCTGTGGCAACCGTCGAACTGAAGACCGACTTCACCCAGTCCTGCGAAGCGGCCATGGATCAGTACCGCAATGATCGCCTGCCGTATGACGCCCAGACCAAACGCCGAGAGCCATTGCTGACCTTCAAGCGTGGGGCGGTGGTACATTTCGCCATGTCCGACTCTGAAATCATGATGGCGACCAAGCTGGATGGAGAAAACACCTTTTTCCTGCCGTTCAATAAGGGGCGCAAGGACGAAAGTGGCACGGTACATGCGGGTAACCCGCCAGGTGAGATTAAGGCCGATGGTACTCAGGAATACCCTGTAGCCTACTTCTGGGAGGAGGTCTGCCAGCCGAATGCCTGGCTGCGGATTTTCCATAGCTTTGTCTACGTCGAGAAAAAGGACGTGGTGGATATTCAGGGCAACTGGTCGAAGAAAGAAACCCTGATTTTCCCGCGCTTTCACCAATGGACGGCAGTGAACCAGATGCTGGCCGATGCTCGCGAAAATGGCGCAGGCATGACCTACCTGTGTGACCACAGCGCAGGTTCCGGCAAGACCAGCACCATTTCCTGGACGGCCCATGACTTGGTGAAACTGCGCGAAGATAACGGCGACGCGGTGTTTAACAGCGTGATCATTGTCACCGACCGTAATGTGCTGGACGGCCAGCTTCAGGACGCGGTGAAGCAGATTGACCATCAGTTTGGTGTGATCGCCGCCATTGACCGGCAGAAGTCATCCAAGTCCAAGAGCAAACAGCTCTCGGATGCCTTGTTGTCTGGCACGCCGATTGTGGTAGTCACGATCCAGACCTTCCCCTACGCGATGGAAGCCATCATCACTGACAAGGCCCTGAAAGGGAAAAACTTTGCTGTGATCATTGATGAGGCGCATAACTCGCAGACTGGCTCTACCGCCGCTAAGCTGCAAGCCGCGCTGGGGATGAGCGGACAAGGCAAGATGTCCACCATGACGGTGGATGAACTACTGGAGCAACTGCAAAAGTCCCGCGCCCGCCCGGACAATATCAGCTACTTCGCCTTTACCGGAACGCCCAAGCACTCCACTTTGATGCTGTTTGGTCGCCCGACAGATCCAAGCCAACCGATCTCGGACGATAACCCGCCGCAAGCCTTCCATCTGTACACCATGCGCCAGGCCATTGAGGAGAAATTCATTCTCGATGTGTTGAACGGCTATGTGCCCTACAAAACGGCCTTCAACCTTTCCAAGCAGCTTGAAGACAGCAAGCGGGTAAGCGGCAAGGCCGCCAAACGCGCCCTAGCACAGTGGATGTCATTGCATCCCACCAATGTGACCCAGAAGGTACAGTTTATCGTTGAGCACTTCACCAAAAACGTCGCCCACCGGCTGGATGGCAAGGCCAAGGCGATGGTCGTGACCAGCTCCCGTGCCGCTGCCATTCGCTACAAAAAGGCGTTTGACCGCTATATCGAGCAGCACAGCGAGTACGGCTTTATTCATTCACTGGTGGCCTTCTCCGGCAAGATGACCGGTAAGCAGGTGATGCACCAGGATGACAGCGAGTTCAAGGATGATGTGTTTATCGTCGATGAGAACGAGGAATTCACCGAGCAGAGCATGAACCCGGATGTCCACGGGCAGGATTTGCGCTTTGCCTTTGACCGCCCGGAATACCGGGTGATGTTGGTGGCCGACAAGTTCCAGACTGGCTTTGACCAGCCCAAACTGGTCGCCATGTACGTGGACAAGAAAATCGCCAACCATGTGGAGATTGTGCAGACCTTCGCCCGCCTGAACCGGACGGCACCCGGGAAGGATGAAGTCTTTATCATCGACTTCGTGAACGATCCAGAGAACGTGCGCAAGGCCTTTGCCACCTATGACAAGGGCGCTCACATCGGCGAAGTGCAAGACCTCAATGTGGTCTACGAGATCAAGGAGCGACTGGACGAGCACGGCCTGTACGACGAGAAGGACTTGGCCGCGTTCAAAGAAGCCCGCTTCAAAACCATACGTGACATCACCCATACTAAATCGCCACAGCACAAGGCGCTGTATGCCGCTACAGCTGGAGCGACGGCCTTGTATAACGACAAGATGAAAATGTTGCGCGGTGGCATGGCAACCTGGGAAGCAGCGTTTGAGAAGGCCCGCGCCAAGGGTGATGAGGCGGGCATGAAGTCTGCCGATCACCACCAGGATGAGTATGCCGAGCAAATCAAGGCGCTGATGGGTTTCAAGTCGGACCTGGGGCGCTTCTGCCGTACCTATTCCTATATCGCCCAACTGATTGATTTTGGCGACCCGGAGTTGGAGAACTTTGCCGCTTTCGCCAAGCTGCTGCAAAAGCGCCTTCAGCACGAAGCACCGGAAACCGTGGACTTGACAGGCCTGGTGCTTACTGGCTTTGACATCAATGCTCGACCCGATGACGTAGAAGACGAAGGCAAAACCCCGGTATTGCAACCAGCAGGTGCAGGCGGTGGTGGCGCGGCAGGCGACAAGCCGAAATTCGTCAAAGAGATTATCGAGAAGCTCAACAGCCTGTTTGGTGAGGCGACGCCGATCCAGGATCAGGTTGCTTTCGTTAATCAGATTTCAGCGATTACCGGTGAAAGCGATGTCGTCATGGCTCAGGTGGAAAGCAACACCCGTGAGCAGGCTATGAAAGGCAACCTCCCCGGTGCTGTGCAGCAAGCGGTTGTTCGTGCTTTGTCCAGTCATCAGAAGCTGGCAACCCAGGTGCTCAAGTCTGACCGTCAGGGCATGACCGCATTGGTTGATATGGTGTATGACCTGCTGCGTGAAGGCAAAGACATCGATCTGGGTATGGATTAAGCCGATGCTCGACCTGCTGAATCTGCCAGGCATCAAGCCGGTCGATATGCGCCACGAAGGCAAGTGCCTTGTGATAGTTGCTGAGCCGGTAACGGTCCAGGTGCCGTTATGTGGGGACTGCAACATCCCTATGCACAGACACGGTACGCGCAAAAACAAGTTCATGGACACGCCGTTGTACATGGAGCCCGTCCGCCTTGAAGTTCAGCGCCCGCGCTTTCGCTGTGAGTCGTGCGGAAAAATGTCCATGCCGGAGTTGAGTTTTCTGGATGACAAACGCCGAGCCACCAAACGGCTGGTCGATGTTATTCGGCAACAGTGCCTGGGAACCACCTTCCATGCTTTAGCCGAGCAAACTGGTGTGGCGGTGAACACCGTCAAGAACATCGCTCACGATCTCATTGAGGAACTCTCCCAAACCGTTCGTTACGAAACCCCTGTCATCATGGGTATTGACGAAGTGAACCTGGCCGGAGGGTATCGCTGTGTAATCACCAATCTGGCAACCAACAACGTCTTTGATATGTTGGAGCATCGTACTCAAGAGCATTTGAAGCCCTTCTTCAAGGATTTGCCGGATGCTGACAAGGTGGAATGGGTCTGTACGGATATGTGGCGACCCTTCAAGCGTTCCTTTGCTCAGTATCTGCCCAACGCCAAACTGGTGATCGATAAGTTCCATGTCGTCAAGATTGCCTCTGAAGCCTTGGAAGCGGAGCGCAAGAACTATCAGGCACAGTTAAGCAAAGAAGATCGCATTTACGTCAAAAAGTCCATTCGCTGGCTTACCCTGAAGCGACCCGGCAACCTGACGCCCGCAGAGCAAAAGGCGCTGGAGGTTGTAAAGCAGGCGATCCCAGCACTTGCCATGGCCTATGACTTCAAGGAAGCCTTCTTCTGCATCTACGACGAACCCGACAAGCAGAGTGCTCAGAACGCCTTTGAGGCTTGGAAGAACAGCCTGCCGCCTTATGGCATGGAGCCTTTCAAAAAACTGGTAAAAACGGTACACAACCATTACGACGACATCTTTGCCTACTGGGATGCGCCGTTCTCACTCACCAATGGCTATACCGAAGGGCTCAACGGTTTGATCAAGATGTCCAACCGGTTAGGTCGGGGTTATAGCTATGAGATCATCCGTGCAAAGACGTTGTACTCCAAAGAAGCCCGCAAGGTTGGCAGTGGTATTCGAGCAGGACGAGGCAAGGTCGAGTATGGACCGCACATTCCGACATTGTTGAAGCAGGCAGAAGGTGGAGAGTTGGATTAACGCGAGAGAGGGCGCGTCTGAGAATCCAACCAATGTTAGATTTTCGCAGGGTGGTGAAAAACAGAAAAATCCAACCAGAAGCAGCTTTTTGTCCGACTAAGAATCAAGGGTTAGAATGGATGAATTCCAACCCTAGAATGCAAATAGCCTATATTTTCAACCAGAGGTACGGCTAAAGGCTCGACCCAATGAGTTCGTTCGCCAGCTCCCTTTACACCAACATAGCGTATGCCAAGAAAATAATCCGGCAATCCATTATCCCGCAGACGTTTGCTGATGCCAGAATTATCTATTCGCCGTTTGACCAACGAATCCTGCCTGAGATTGAACGCTTCAACAGAACGAAATCCAGTGACGATCAGTAACAGAAGGCAATTGAGAGCAATTTTTTCAGTACTGCTTTCGACTCGCTGGATTAATGACACGATATTGAGGAACCCTCTAATTGTAATCAGAGCATCCTCACCATCAGTGGCCGTATCATCCAGCTTATCTTTTTGTTTTAGAGTGATTGTTTCCCGGGCTTTCCGGGTCAAATTAGTCTGATTGGTATAACGATCATCGGATACATATTGCAGTGTCACTAATGTGAAGGCGTGATGGTTTACTAATTTTTGAATCTTAACGCAACGCCCCTTGTAGTTGGCAACGTTGGGATCACCTGGCCGGGATGCAGCACTCAGAGTATCCATTGCGCTACGTACGACATCTGTAGTCAGATAGATGGGATGCGTTTGCCCGGTTAACTTGAAGAGGGCGCAGTACCAGCGTTTCAAAATAACCAGCGTTGCAACAGCAACCGCAGGGGAAATGCTACGATTTCGGCCTTGATAGATGAGTATCAGCATGGCTTTCATGAACAGCTGATAAGGCTCGGATAAAGTATGGTGCTCGTCGATCCCTTTGAGGCGATTAATTTCATCAAAACGCAATACACTAGCACCATTGCCACGTAACCAGCCGGAACCTTTTCTCCCGCATACCCAGACACGACTATCCCATGACTCAGCAAAATCTGCTGCGAGATTATCTTCAAACCAGGCTTTTTGTTCCGTAATAAAAGTGTCAAAGTTCTCGATATTTTTTATCATTGCTCGCAACCTCTGACGTGATGCAAATGACAACGGGCTATAACTGACTTGACTTCGATCTGCGTTGTTTCGTGGATAGAAATCAGTGGATTGTGAGCATTACCGATGCTATCAGAAACAGCTATCAGCTCATCGACTTCTTTAGAGATGCTATCTAATACGTCCTGGTGGTGGCCATCGAGGAAAGGGCGGTAATATAAACAACCATAACAGCAACGGACTTCACAGAAAGGGCATTCTTCATCGGCTCTTGCACAACCACCAATCTCGTAGTGAAGTCGATCACCAACCATGCCAACCACGCGTCGACCTTGCCATTCTTTTGAAGGTACCAGCTCTCCAGTCAACATCATAGCGACCATGTTTTGCCATACCGGATTGGTACCCAATGCTTTGGCTCGAATCAATGCCAGCGCAGGCGTCGCAAGAATGTAATGCTTGGCAACAGTAAGTGAAGTATGCCCCAGAATATGCGCAATTTCCTCGGCGCTGCACCCTTGCATAGCCAATGAATGGCCCACGTTGTGGCGCAAGTCGGTTGGCGTAATGGTTGGAAGAGCCGCTTCGCCACGCGCTACGGCAGCCTGATAATCTGGCGGACTGAAACTGAGAATGGCCTTGTTAATCGCCCTGGATACATAAAACGGTGCAGAGTGACTAAATTCAAATAGCTTGCCATCAGGTTTTAGTTGCGCTTGCTCGATATAGTGCCTAATTAACGCACCAATTTCCGCTGGAATCGCCAAAAAAAGACGTTCAGTCGTTACGCGCCGCTGTTTGGCGTAGGGTAGAAGTAAGCTATAGCGTATTAACCCGGTTTCGGAGTTTCGGGTATCAATGCGCAAATCTTTTGCCGCCAGCTTGGCCAGTTGTGCCGGGCGGGCCCCGGTGACATAAGTCAGTCCCAGAATTGCTGCATCTCTCATGGTGTCCAGACTGTAGTTTTTGCCATGCCGAATCGACGTAGCCATTTCAAACAAGCCTTTACTGATCATGTTTTTTTCGAGCGGATCCAGAACATGGTCGATTTCCTGATAGATGTCCCAGTCGTGGGAATGCGGGCGAGGGATAAATTCGAGGTCTTCGTAATCGTCTAGGGTGAAACCGGGGAATGCTTCGGCACAGAGGATTTTTAGGCCGAAAATGATGTAGTAGAAATATCGAGGTTCAATTTCCTGAGTTTCAAGGTAATCTTTCAACACCGTAAACGAGAAAGCAGATTGGGTTATGCAATGATCAGTTGCCAAAGACCAGGCATGGAGTACACCAGGAACCTGGGCTGGACACTTGGCAGATGCATAACGGAAGCAAATATATTTGATTAATTGGTTGCTGATTTTATCCTGACGAAAGTGGGCATAGCATCGACTGCCTGAATAATCGAATACCCAACTGTCATTTGTTGAATTAATATACTTATCATCGAAATAATCTGCTGACTTGAGATAAATACCAGCTGGTATATTAACTTTTGAAATACTTTCAACAAATACAGATGTGTAAATGGTACTGTTCGACTCATTTAACTGTTTATTGATTCGACTCATATGCACTCCATTCGTCGCATACATGAGAAAAGGTTGCTCTCAGAGCCTCGTTATCCATCGCGATTCGGTGAAGATTGGCCGTATTAGCCTGCTGTGATAGAAATCTTTTGGCATAAACATCAGGCATATGGCTATTGTGACTCCAGCCGCCAAGCAGTCGTAATTCATCCTTGGCTTCATCCATCAATCCAACGATAGAAAAATCCATGGCCGTAAGGTGTGAGTCGGCCTTAATTTTTTTAAGTTTTTCACGATAAATGCGTTGAAGTGTCAAATAAGCCCAGGTATGCCGCGTTATATGAGGCGAAATGCTTTCAATGGCATCAAAATATCCATCTGATTTATATTCAGGGTACTGCACACTCATAATGCCATCAATCCGGGTAAAGATGTCATAAACTGCATGGTATGACAGTGGAGGATGTTGTTTCTGGGTGGAAGTGAACAGAAAACTATGTGAGGCGCGATGGCGGATTTTATGGATATATAGATTCAGAAAATGATAGTCCAGTTTATCTAATGCCAGCACCCGGTTTGCATAGACATTCTTTAATGAAGGCAATCTTTTTCGCTGATCTGGTACGTCGTCATCTACTGTGGTCACAATCAGGCTGAACCGATCCCCTCGGAGATTGGGTTTAATCGAATGACACTCCAAAAGCAGTAATTCACTGACACGCAATCCATAATTTAAAAGCAATCGACAAATCAGAAAATTACGTAGCTGGATTTCACCAGCGGGGAAGGGATTAAATGGGTTTTTCTTTGAAATTGAACCGGGTGTAATGATTTGGTAAAAAGCCATGATCATCTCGGCAGTCAGACTTCGAAAGCGTTTATGGGTCATGCCATTGTTCATCTGACGAGAATGGGTAAGAGTGCGGAATTCTGCTTTATGTATCGATAACCGTCCTGTTAACTGCGTGGCAAGTCGTGTGAGCTCTTTAGGAGAGCCATCTATATATCTCGGCGAGATATACGTGTTAATCAAATATCTGATAAATCGAATAACCGCATGTACATGCCTGATGTTTGTACGACGTTGGGGCGTGGCCTGCGTAGTAGACCTGATGGTTAACACTGTTACAACTGAATGTCCATTTTCCAGAAAATGAAAAAAGGCTGTCAGTTCATCAATGGCGATCATTGGATTGTGGTTCGAGGAGTAGAAACTGAAGCAAAACGTCACGCCATGTTTCTGGTGCCAGAAATCATAGAAAAACTTGAGCGCTTGAAGTGAAGCGGATTGCGTGGCTGATGAACGAAAAGCAAGATGGTCTATAAGATACACTAATGGATATAACAGCGGCTGGCGCGTGTGAGTATCCATCAGTGCCCACAAACGCTGCCGTTGGTTGAGATTGAGTTGTGTGAGTGTGAACACGCGGCACTTATCCTCATAAACAGTATGTGTATGAACAAAGTAACCAACACACATAACGTCCTGCAAGAAGAAGATGGAGGGACAGGTAAGTGTATGATTGATCGTGGTCTGCGGGTGGTTATGAACTAAATGGACGACGGACTAAATTTAACATAATCTTTATTATATGTACTTGAATTTAAAGGCATTTGTGTTTTAATCATTCATTGTGCGCACTGGGTTTTGGCTTGGTATGAGCTCCAATTGGCCTCAGATAATTGCGACACAGAAGCTGTCTTGTCTACTACAATCCGTTCAATAAGTTACGAAGTTTGCTGACTACAGTTTTGGCCCGGGTCAAATCTATCAGTTTGGTGACTCTTCTTTCCAATACACGCTATCATGTGGACTTACATTGTATGTGCCTTTATCTTGTAAGCCCTTGCAGTATTGGCCATCCACCGTCACAATTTAATCTGGTGGCTCTGGTTCATTTTTCGGGTGGTTTGTTACTTTTACCGTTGATGTTCCAGGGCTACCGACCTCTGCATATTACGTTTACATCTCTCTTGCTCGTTTACCCTCCAGATTTCAATCCGCTAGAATCGTTCCTGTTTAACACACTCGTAATTCACTTTTTATAGTCATTTCGCGGACATTAAATGTGCGCTACAGGTGCGCATTCCTTGCTTCATGATAGCTTACTATCTAAAATGACTGGGATTTTCGATACTTTTGAACATTTTAATGAGGTATATACCATGATGAACATCGCTTGTGATGACGGCTCAACGAACGTAAAACTTGCTTGGGTTGAGAATGGTGAAATCAAAACCCATGTTTCGCAGAATGCCTTCCGCGAAGGCTGGGCAACTCCCCTTGCATTTGGTGGTAAAACTATCCACAACTATCTTATTGATGGGCGGAAATTTACCCACGACATTGGCTCAACATCTGCAATTACAACAACCCATACCTCTTTCCAGTTCGACGCTGTTAGTCGTGTAGCAATTCATCATGCTCTTTTGACGTCCGGGCTTGAGCCACAGGACGTTGAACTTACAGTGACTCTACCGGTGGCCATGTTCTTCACGAGCGATGCACAGTTGAACGAAGCTAACATTGAAAAGAAAAAGGCCAACGTCATGGGCCCAATAAGCCTGAATAACGGCGAAACTTTTCATGTTGTAAAAGTTAACGTAATGCCTGAATCAGTACCTGCGGCTGAATATCTGATTGACCCTAAAACAACCACGCAGCTTACACGAACCCTGGTTGTCGATCTGGGGGGGACAACCCTAGACCTGGCCATCATTCAGGGGGCAATGGAGGGCATATCCGATATCTTTGGCAACAGCGATGTTGGCGTTTCACGAGTGACGAAAGCTGTTATGGCAGCGCTCCAGGATGCCCAGTCTCCAAGCAGTTATGCCATTGCAGATATCATCATTAAAAACCGTCATGATAGAGATCTGATTGCTTCTGCGGTCAATGATCACTCTAAAATCGATGCCATCATTGCTGTTATCGATTCTGAGTCGAAAAATCTGGCCGAAGCTGTTGCAGCTGATATCCGTCGTCAGAATAGCGTCCACAAAATCATCCTGGCCGGTGGCGGTGCTGAGCTCATCCATTCTCATATTGTCGAGCTATTCCCTAAGCTGGATGTCATCAAAGCGCCTGACGCGCAGCTCGCGCTCGTCAAAGCTATGGCAAGCGTCTAAACGAGGTCATGTGATGGAAGAAGATAAACGTTTACTCGTCTGGCTCCGGCCCGGCAATAATCCAGAAGACGGTAAAGCTCTTGATATTATGGAGCGCTTACCCCGACGCTCCCGGGGGGAATTTTACCGTAAGGCACTGGTAATAGCCTCTGCCTTGCATGAGCTCGACCCTCGGTTAATTAATTTGCTGGCAGCGCAAACTACGACATCGTTTAATGCCGAAACGCTGAGCAACATCCTGTCGCAAACGCTGGGCATAGCCGTTGAACGGAATTCTTCATCAGTGGAAACCCAGGCCACAGGTATCCGAGCAGCAACCACCATTGATTCGGATAAGCCTGCTGAGCAGAAAGAACAAATTCCTAAACCCTCCCTGATGATGCAAAACCTCAAACGTTGAATCAGAACCGGCTACTAGTAGCCGGTTTACTCACCTTGCTCGGTTAACAGGCTCAGGTAGATCCGCAACCCCTTATCCAGTGACTCTCTAATGGCATCTGCTGCTGCCCCTGCATCCCTGTTTGAAAGTGCGAGTTCAAGCGACGAGAAAAATATTGGCCATTTCTCCTCCGAGTCAGATTCGAACGTGTAACTCAGAGTTGGCCCCAGGTTAATCCAAAGTTGGGTGACGATTTTGAAAAATTCAGGCAGATCGGCGTGTATGTAAAGCTTCAGCCGTAGAGTGAGGTTGAGCTGGTGTGCCAGATAAACATCCCTTCGATCATATGCTGAACGCAGCTTTTGGCACATAGATAGGCATTCTTCAAAGCTCTTGTCATCCATATTCAGTACGGCCTTTTCTGCCAGTTCTGGCTCAATCAATCGCCTCATTCTCATGTATTCGTTGAACTGCTCACTGGTGATGACGGGCACGAAAAAGGCATGTGATGGGGTCAAAGCAAGAGCACTACTGGCAGACAAACGTATCAGGCTTTCACGGACGGGCGTGACGCTCATTTTCATAGCATCGGCGATGTTTTTTGTTACCACCTTATCACCGGGCTTGAGGTAGCCGAGGATAAGTGCGCATTTAAGGCGATCTTCAACTCGTCTCGTTAAGCTAGGGAAGGTGCGAACAAGTTCCTGATATGAGATCATCATATTCATCCGGAGCGCATCCCAGAGGGACATCATGAGCCATCAACTCACCTTCGCCGATAGTGAATTCAGCACTAAGCGCCGTCAGACCCGAAAAGAGATTTTCCTCTCCCGCATGGAGCAGATTCTGCCATGGCAGAATATGACCGCTGTCATCGAGCCGTTTTATCCCAAGGCGGGCAATGGCCGACGGCCCTATCCGCTGGAGACCATGCTGCGTATTCACTGCATGCAGCATTGGTACAACCTGAGCGACGGTGCCATGGAAGATGCCCTGTACGAAATCGCCTCCATGCGCCTGTTTGCCCGATTATCCCTGGATAGCGCCCTGCCGGATCGCACCACCATCATGAATTTCCGCCACCTGCTCGAGCAGCATCAACTGGCACGTCAATTGTTCAAGACCATCAATCGCTGGCTGGCCGAAGCAGGCGTCATGATGACCCAAGGCACTTTGGTGGATGCCACCATCATTGAGGCCCCCAGCTCTACCAAGAACAAAGAGCAGCAACGCGATCCGGAGATGCATCAGACCAAGAAAGGCAATCAGTGGCACTTTGGCATGAAGGCCCACATTGGTGTCGATGCCAAGAGTGGCCTGACCCACAGCCTGGTCACCACCGAGGCCAACGAGCATGACCTCAATCAGCTGGGTAATCTGCTTCATGGAGAGGAGCAATTTGTCTCAGCCGATGCCGGCTACCAAGGAGCGCCACAGCGCGAGGAGCTGGCCGAGGTGGATGTGGACTGGCTGATCGCCGAGCGTCCCGGCAAGGTAAAAACCTTGAAGCAGCATCCGCGCAAGAACAAAACGGCCATCAACATCGAATACATGAAAGCCAGCATCCGTGCCAGGGTGGAGCACCCGTTTCGCATCATCAAGCGGCAGTTCGGCTTCGTGAAAGCCAGATACAAAGGGCTGCTGAAAAACGATAACCAACTGGCGATGTTATTCACCCTGGCCAACCTGTTTCGGGTGGACCAAATGATACGTCAGTGGGAGAGATCTCAGTAAAAACCGGAAATAACGCCAGAAATGGTGGAAAAAATAGCCTAAATAGGCTGATTCGATGTGTTTGCGGGAAAAAAATCGGCCCAGATCCGCGAAATTTTAATCAGCGAGTCAGCTTGGGAAGAAATGACCTGCTTATTCGCACCTTCCCTAGGTCTGCCTGACGGAGAGTAACTAATTAGTTCCGGTAAATTTCCGGGGTTTTTGAGGAAGCTTTTGTAATCATCAATCATATATCACTCATACTGAACTTTTTGACCACATAGAAAACAGAATGTTTTTAATCACATTACATATTAAGTAGATCCCTCTACCCAAATATTTCAAATAGTTCCAGTATGCACATCCATAAACTGGCATCCGCCAGAGCAGAGAAGGTGAAACGTTTATCATTCGTTCAACTCTATCAGCATGTCTGGCATTTTCAATAACAGATCTATTACTACCCCGATTTTAGGCTTAACAGAACCCATCATAAATACATGGTTAATTTTTTCTAATGTGTTTGCCTCCTATTTGTGCCAGGTCTTAATATTTTCTACTTGTGCGTCAATAACATTAATCTTTGTGGATGTATAGGTCAGGTTGCTCGGTCGGTGAATACGAAATATCTGAAATTAACCTTCCCTCAAAATCCCGCCAATCCCACTCTTTTTGAATATTCTCACCCATTAAAACACGATCCATTCTTGGGAGTTGCCAATCCATATAAATCAGTAAGAGAGCCATTTCTTCTTTTTCATTAATAGTCATGCCCTGCCCAGATTTATAGGCTTCTTTTGTGAGTTGATAGATCTGAACAGAGTTTTCAATAATGTATTTAAATATTTTTTCTGCACAGCCGGAAATGGCAATTGATTTTTGCAAATTAACGTCATTAACGAGTTTGCGTGTATCTATTTCCCAGTTCGTGTATAAATCAATCTCTGCGGTATACTGTTGATTTGTGTGTAAAGGAACACCGCCAAAGATTCGGCAGTAGAGTTCTACTGCATCGGCCTGTTCCAGGCAATTAGCCATGTAGGGAAAATCAGGCAACGTGGAATGAATCAATTGGAGGTAAGCTAACCTCTGAACAACCTTTTCATATGGCTGGTCAGTTTCCACGCCATAGAACATGTCTTTATTGATGTCATAACGATGAGTGATCCTGATCTTCGCCATTGCTAGCCTCTTAATTCAGATACTTGGTATCAGCGTCGTCCGCACGAGCGGCATTACCAGCTACTAACTGAGCGCATTTTGCAACGCGGACAGAGTTGCCAAGGTTGACCCTGTCGAATTCAGCCTTCAGCTGCTCATCAGGCTTAGCTTCGTTTACAGTTTCCAGAATCCGGCTAGCATACTCGCTACCCTTGGCTTGATTTCCTACCATCTTGCCCAGTACACGGCCAGCTTTGGATTTTGCTTCAGCCAGGCGTTCCTCGCCATTTTCGAGATAGTCCTTACATGCGATAACCGCAGCAACCTCGGAAGCATGAACTTTCATCACGTCATTCAGTTCGTCACGAGATGGAGAGTTATCAGCTGATATTGCGAAACTTGATGCGTTAATTGCAAATAAACAAACAATCGTATTTAAAATCATTTTTCTCATGGCAGGTTTCCTTTTTATTGGTTACGAGGCAATGCTGCTTCAGACAGTTTGTAATTCAATATTGATAAGTAGGCCAGAGGTATAGTTGCTGCTGGTATTAACCATTCATACCTGAGCGATAAGTATGACCATGAAAGTAATACAACACCAGAGATAGCCGAAAATGCGAACAATGGCCCAATATTCAAAAAGGTACTTTTACAAATGACGGGTATACTTTTCAATAGAGAGCCCTTACACCGCGTCACTGTTGGTATGAAGAAAACGAGCATTGGCGTAGCGATAAATACGCTCAAAGTTGCAAGGGCGTACATATTAAAATACAAAATGAGATTGGAGTAAGCCAGGCTAATGTTCGTGAATATGGGTTGTTGATTTACGACATGGTTGGATTCTCCAGCAACCGCTGAGGCAATCATAAACTTAACCAACCACAAGATAACGATCATTAGTACCGTCAGGAATAACGCATAAACTAACACAACGATAAAGTTACGTAGTTCTTGCCAGATATTTAATCTTAGTTCTGAGCTTTGATATCGGCATAAGATAGCCGTAAGGTAGAGGGTTAGTACAACAGGCTGTAAGATAAAAAAGGCAAGCCCCTCCATTGTCACATTTTTCATGATGAGTGTGAGGAGCCCACCACCAGCAATTATCGGCAAAAATATTGCCAAAAGGCCTGGAAGAGATGCCAGCGCCTTCAGAGAGGACAACATTATTTGTTTGGTATCGTCGAAAGTTAATTTATTGAAAAGAAATGCTGACATTGTTTTTCCTCTTCATGTAGTTGGCTCAATTGTCGCATGTTGAAAAATTTGAATAGCAATTAACATCGACAAACTGATGGCGTTTTCTTCATCCCATTTTCTCAGAACAGTTACGGGTGACGAATTAAACTCTGTCTGCTCTTCCCTTCCCCACTATTCATGGGCATCTACTGAGAAAAGTTTTATGGATTCGCCGGTTCCTTCAAAGGCGTTGTCATAGCAACCCAGTATATTGATGTCGTAACCAGGCCCGGCTTCCCGGCTTAAAATATGCTCCTTTGCGCTTCCTGGCAGTATTGCTATCAAGCGTCCTCCCGGTTTCAGGAATCTCATCGCATGTTGGAAATGTGCAATCCAGCGTGTTTCGCTAAATGGAGGATTCATCAGAATTCTTTCAAACAATCCGGTATTCTCAGGCTTAACCAATAGAAAATCATTAAGGGTGACGTTCCAGCGCAGGCCTGTAATTGCTACAGCTGCGGGGTGTATATCAAAACCGGTAACATCCACCCCCTCTGGTAACCCTTTCAGTAGCGCACCAAGTCCGATACTCGGTTCCAGCAAGCGCATACCTGAAGCCACCATACATTCATCAATCGCTCGTTTCTGGAGTTCTCCGATCGTTGCATAGAACTGGTGCGTATAGCGGTCAGGGATAGAACCATGTAAGGCTAGTAGCTTGAATGCTTCAACCGGGCTAAAGTCAAAGTCATATACTTCTCTATATCTTCTGACAGCACCCAAAGACTCCCATATGCTCACCAGCTCTTTTTTCTCACTTACAGACTGATTGTCCCGCAGGATAAAAGTGTGCGGCCCCGGTGACTGGTGTTTGCCCGCGTTAAAATGGTCATTGGCATATGATACTAAGGAGTTAACAGCAGAGAATGATATCAACTGCGACCGATATTCATTGATTTTTACAGTTCTTGCGGAGCTATGGCCGGTGGTGTGTCGGCGATCGAGAGGAATGCAGTCTGGCATTAAATGAGATAGTACCAGATTGAGATTGTCACATGTTTCCTCCTCAATCAGGATATGCACGTTGCCGTTAATAAACCCCTTCACTTTAAGACTATCGTTATCAATACTGACCCATTCGCCAGGGTTACTCATCATGTACTCTTTGACCGCAGTAGAATTCACATCCTCAGCACCACTACGCCCATACATCAGTCCAATAACCTTACGCAGGTCATTAAAATAGTTGAGATAGTTATAGGATCTGCGGTTATCTCTGCTTGGTAAGCAGTTGGCTATGATGAGTTTGTTGCTGAAGCCCTGGGCCCGGTTAGTCTTATGCATAGCGGAGAGCTTTTGAAAAACACCATGAACCATCTGGGCGAAGTAGTCTTTTTTCTCTTCATTCAATGCGAACGCGGTAGAAAATATACTTTCTTCGTTGAAGGTAACAGGCTTAAGCTTTTCAAAATTTGATTCTGATGATTTTCGCCATGCCCTTAAACTTTTGTTCCATTCATCGTATCTTGCGGTGGGCATAAATGGTTTTACGCCGGTCAGATTGAGCAGCTTTTGCCAGTACTTTTCATCGAGGGCACAGCGGGCCCGTTCCATACAGAACAAATGCTCTACAGCCAGCGTATACTTGATCGAATTGTCACAAGAATCACAGAACATTCGCCATGATTCATCATGCCGGTTCCGCATAACTGCATCATACATGGCCTGCATGTGCTTTAGTGTTGTGTTGTATTCCACCAGCAGATCGCGCATGGCATTTAGTTTTTGAAAGCCGTCATGTCCAATGAGGCCACTTTGGCCGTCTACGGGATTGGCATAAAGGCTGAGGACGTCTGATTCATTTTCATAGTTATTCGCTAATACTGCTGTCGGTAGGCTCATCAGATTTCTCCAAATAGAGAAATTATGAGACAGGTATGGCAGGTGACGAAGCAAATCGACGAACTACATAAGCCGGGACATTGGGGATACCGTGAGGCACAGAATTGACCGTAAGCCCAAAAAAAAGAGACCCCAGTAAGGGGTCTTAAATGAGGTATATATAACTATCAGATCACAGAGCCCGTAACAGACTACTCAACGTCCTGAATTTCAGGAAGCTTCAACCCTTTCGGATAGAAGATTGTATGAACAGTCAGGTCAGCCAGGAACGTAGATTTGATAATTAATTTTATTATAGGGTTAATACTATCCCAAGAATCGGGCGAATTCCAGATAGTGGCATCACACCTTTCGTGATACTGGTTAACGCCAGAAACATGGCCAGCCGTGCAGCGAATTGGATCGGTTGATTCATGCTCGCATTTAGGGCAAATATAGCGCCGCAGCCGATGTTCACCTAAATCCATGTCAAAATCGTGAGGGGTTTCCCAGCAATGAACGTTTTCAAGCTCAGGTAGCCTGGAAGGAGTGTAAAAAGCCCACGGTACTTCCGTACCTCGCAGCACTTCAAGTGCGTGTATCACCCGCTCAGGTTCGATTTCAAGCACGTCACTGTATGCTTCTATTCGATCACGTAACAGGCTGGCCATTACAGAGATGGTATGAATATCGATACCGGCTGCTTGAGCGTCCCTTTCCAGTTGCTCAATAACGACATCAATACTTGCTGGTGGTGCAGATATAAATAACTGCGTTGCGGCTTCTTGACGTGACATATACGAGGTTCCTTCGGTTACCGGTGACAGTAACCGATATTTTCCCCCCGCTACAGCTGGTCACGAATTTTTTCAGCTTGTACATCGGATACCAGAACACAATCACCTGTTGCAGAATTACAAACGTAATATTTTCCGTCCTGATGCTGCTGTAATTTCAGGTTTGTACCAGGAAGTGACACTGTAACGCCACTCGCTTCAAACTGGCCTTTGCTGGTGGTGAAAAAGTTGTTTTTTGCGAGGGTTCCGGCTTTTAAATCCACCCCACTGATCACTTCGCCCAGATCCCATTCGTTCATTACTGAGCGTTGTTTATGGATCAAGGAGCCAAGGCAGACAAACACCACGACACTGATTGCAGCAAGGCCCATAAGGTTTTTAAACGAGTGGTGGGATTTCAGGTCAAGTGTCCTCGCTTCTTCCAGCTGCTCAGACGTTAACTGGACAGCTCGATTGTTACGCGAAGGTCGTTTACGTTGGTTAGCAGTCATGGTTCACCTCAGTTTGAAGGAGAGATAATTTTAAACCAGCCAGTATATAAGCGATCTGTATTGGGTGAAGCGAATCATCTATGCTCATGGCCAGTCTACCCTTCTGATTGGTATCATCGGCTTTGCTGCCTCGGTACTGGAATCCGTATCTCTTCCTGGCAAGTTCCAGGCCAGCCAGCATGTGTTGGACTTGCTGTAAGGATAATGAATCAATTTGCAGAGACATGAGCCTGTTTTTCTGTTGACACAGACCAAAGTTCTCCCTCGACTCGAAATCGTCGGGGTAAGAGTGTAATAGCCCATCAACCGAGCAGGCATTCAGCTTATCGAATTCACGCTCAATACCCTCGACCGAGAAATATCTGTCTCGAACGGACTCGACTCTACATTTGCTGAACTGTCCATTTTGCGTGGCAATAAATATGGTTGCGCCTTCGGTCAGGTCTCCAGTCCAGTTAGTATGATTAGTCATATGCGCTCCGTAATGGGCCTACTAAACAATATTATCACGGCTGACAATTTGTCGAAGCAGTTGGCGATACGCGCCATGATAATGTTAAATTAATCGTTTATTCGATAGCACGAGTTTTCTCTGAATACTGTTCAAACCAGAAAACAATGGGTTTCTCTACGACGCTTATCTGGCCGAATCTTTCTGCCGTTCTGAAATTCATACTACTCTTCCGCGCCCTTTCAACCTGTAGACTTATTTGTTTGCGGAACATTTCCAGTGAATATGTTGTTTTGAGCAGGTTGCAGGGCGCACAGGCTGGGAAGAGATTTTCTATGCAGTTAGCACTTTCATTAAACACTTCACCGGTAGCCTTAAGCTTAAATTTCCCTCTGGCCGCAGCTTGCATATCCTGGACGGATTTCCTTAGCACAGGTTCTACGTGATCAGCGTGCCAACCTTTATCTTTCAGAACCTCGCCACAATATGCACATCGACCACCAAATTTAGCCCTCAGTACTATTCTTTGTTTTTTTGACAGAGACATAATAAATTCCTTCTGGAACTAAGAGAATCGGCCATCGTCTATTGATTCCGCGATGTTAACTGCCAGGGCATTATCGTCCAGGCCTGACAACGTTTCATAGCGAAAGACAGGAATGTGAGTTCTTTTAAAAAGGGCAATAATGAACTCTCCTTCAGGCTGAGCGCTGATAGCATCTTCATTGATCATTGCTAGCACTAGTTCCCCGGTATGCGCATCGGAGAGAACAAAATCGAACACGAATTCATCTGCGTACTGTTGGGCCTGAAGTACGTCAACCGGGGCAACCGGCTCATCTTCGAGCTCCAGTTCAACTAAGTCCCGGGCAAGCACCTGGGGCGCGATAATGTACTGGCCACTGAACACCGCACTCAAGCGAACATAAAGATCCATAAGGACTTTTGGCAATATCGTGTTTTTTTTGATGAAGTATTCACTCAACCCATCAAGTGCGGCGTTCTCGTCGGCATCGGCATTTATATCTGCCTGCTGATCATGCTCGTCCAATGGTTGCTGAGTTTGTTTTTGTTCTCGTTTTGTTCGACCCGCATAGATAAGAATGAATGCAGCAAAACAAAGAAATATCAGAACTATTGCGAGAGCGACTATATATTTTAGAGTCATGTGCGAAGTCCTATAGTCTGGAGATACTCTGGCTCTTTGAATTTCATATTTTCTGGAATGCGCCTCATCACTTTTCTGATGTATGGTTTTTCAGTTGTCTTCAGTGTTTCTAATTGAGATTGATATTCCTTAGTTCTCAAATCATGCACTTCACCCAGTTGGCCTAATAACTTCTGTAGTTTCTTTAAGGCTTTACTGCACTGCTCTTCGGCATTATCCAGTTTTGAAACATTGAACCAGGAGAGAATATCGATAGCAGGATTTAAAGTAAGATCAACTATCAGATCAAGCGTGTCATCAGGTAAGCAAACATCAATGGATGATTTCAGGTCAGGCATTTCATCGGCTAATTGCTTAAGCGCACTCATAGCTTTCTTTAACGAGCTGCTGGCGGAAGATGTGTCCATTGCAGAAAATACAGATACGACTTTATTGGTAGTAAACATATCCAGTAATTCAAGCGAGGAAGCGCTATTACAATCGTTTCTTGCTGTTTTCAATTTTTCGCGGGCATTTTCCGCAAGTTTGAGTAATCTGCCTGATTCTTTATATTTTATCTGAGCCTCTTTCCAGCAAGTGACTTGATGCTGGTAGAGTTCGCCATCTGGTGAGTTCATAATTTCTTGAAGCGAAGACATGACTACGTATTGAAGAGAGATATCCCTGCATTTAGCTAGTAGCTGGTTAAGATGCAATTCACATTCGTTCAATTTTTTTTGCGCCGGTGTCTTAATGAAGAGGCCAATAAATAGTGCCCACAATGAAGACTGTCGCTCTCTTGTTTCTTTAACCAGACCTTTAACTGCCAGAGCACGGGCACTGTTAGCATTTTCAACCTGGCTTGATAATTCTTCGAGTTCTGTAGTAGTAATCATCGCTCACCCCTTTAATGGAAGGTATTTTCTGGTTGTTTGGCCTCGCCCCCGACAGCTGGTTGTTCGTCTGACGGCGTTGTAATGAGTCCCGGGCTTTCACCACCGAGGGCTTTTATCATTGCGTCCAGAACCTCCATCACAACAGAGGTAAACAAAACGAAATCAGCATCAAATCTTTGGGCGTGATCTTCTGGTGAAATATCATCGTTCTGTTCAATAAGTTCTTCCGTAAAGGTCAGTCGCGAAAAGATGAAATTGTCATTCAGGATAAAAAACATCTGGTTCATCCAGCCCAGTGCAACTTTTGTGACAAGCTTTCCGGCCTCGATATGATGAGCAATTTCATCGCATATCAAATCCTGTCGTTTTGTTGTAACGACTCCCCCGTTTTCGAGCACATCTTTGAGAGTTGCTTCGTCGCATAAAGCCAGGCCAGGCGGTAGGCTTCCTGTTTTGACCCACTCTGTTAACGTCAGTTCTACCGGTGTTTCCAGCGTGAATGGGATAATAGGCAGTGAGCCAATAGTTTTACGCAGCAATGCTGTTACATCATCTGCTTTCTTATGGCTGGTGGTTTCAACAAGCAGCAGACGTGATTTAGTATCCACCCAAATGTTTGTTGTGCTGTATTTGCTGAAAGCCTTTGGTATGAGCTCAGCGAGGACTGCATCGTTGACGGCCTGGATCTCCATTTTCTTTAGCCTGCGGTTTTGCTCTTTCTCCAGTTTCTGAACCCGGGTTCGCACGATTTCTTTGATTGACGCGGGAGGAAGTATTTTCGATTCGTGCTTAACAGTCAGAAGAATGAGATTATTTGACTCATGCTTTAACAGCTCGACATCTTCACCCAATGGCGGGATCCATCCCGACCGTGCCATATCATTAGGCCCGCAGGGAGTGTATTTCAACTCGTTTAACTGCTCATCCAGCTTGTCTAATTCCAGTGCTTTTTGGATGCGGTAAACTACAAGGCTTTTGGGTTTAAATTGGCTCATCGTGGCCCTCAGCTGTTGCTTGATTAATTTTAATAAGGTCAGAGACACGCTCGCGGATCACGACGCACTCCCAGTAAGTCAGAGGCTTTGAGCTCAGCGCTTCTTTAAACTGCGCAACGGCTATATCTGGTGTAATCCGATATTGTTCGGCGATATCCTGACAAAATTTCTCAGTCTGCGGGTTATGCAGCTTTTCAGAACAATGGAACCGTTTCATGCCGCAGCTCCCTTTTTCGACATATCCGCTAATTTGACCGCGAAGATTTCTGATGCTGTTTTCCCATCCCCGCTGCCTTTAAATATGCTTCTTCGGGCCGTCACACCATGTATAGCGAAGTCTTGATAAAGCTCACGAATATCTGGCGCGTCGTGGCATGATGCGATGACATGAATCCCGCGCTCAGGCAGCGCCTGGAGCAGTCTGGTAAGCTCAATCTGCATGGCTGGTGTAAAACCGCTGGCATGGTAAGCCGTGAATTTTCCGGGATTAACATAGGGTGGATCGCAGTACACCACATCACCCTGGCGGGCCATTGACAGCGTTGTCTGGAAACCGGCGCACAATAAAGTTGCTGAGGACATTTTCTCAGCCATTGCGTATAACTCTGTCTCTGGGAGATAGGGGTTGGCGTAATAACCCCAGGGGACGTTAAAGATACCTTTCCGGTTGTATCGGCATAGTCCGCGATGGCCAAACCTATTCAGATAAATAAACAGAGCGGCCTGAGTATCGCTTGCACTATCATGATTATTGAACTGGCTTCGCAGCTCATAATAGACGTCCTCTGAACGCCCGAGACAGTAAAGGCGTTTAAGTTCAGAAAGTACCTTTTCAGGTGACTTAAAAATACTCTGATATGTATCGATCAGGTCGCTATTAATATCGGCCAGAATGTATTCTGGATAATTCGTATTCATCATTACAGCGCCTGAACCGCCAAAGGGCTCAATAAGCCGACCACCTTTCGGCAGTACATGCTTAAGACTCGCCATAATGTTGTGTTTGGCTCCTACCCACTTCAGAACGCTTTTCATTTCATTCTGGCTCCAGAATATTAGGACGCAGTGTTCGCGATCAATGGGAGCGAGATGGCATACTGCCATCCCGTCAGGAAGCTTGTTTTAAAGTTATCACGGCCATGAAATTGGCTATTTCGAAAAGGCCGACAAAACGGGAGCGTTTTATCAGACTCGGACTGGCATGATGATGTCGTAAATGTTTTTGTTTACTGAGATCAAGATGCCCGTCGTTGTATCGCGCAAAGCAATCTGCACGGCTTCTCCTTCTTCCGAACACGCCCCCAGGCTTGCCAGCGATTCCAGCAGGTAATCAGCATTCATACCGATATCAACCATTGCTTCGGGTTTGCCTGCCTCTTTCGCAATGTCCATCACCTCTTTGCAACTGATTGCATTTGTGCCGGGTGATTTAAGTTGTAGGGCGTTGTCTTTGAATGACATCACGCAAACACTGGTGTTGTTTGGTGAACCCTCCTTAAGCAATGGGGTTGCGCGTTTTAGAGCGGTGGTGAGTTCAGAAGGATTAACCTTAAACAGTTCTGTATTTTTGGCTACCGTGCTGGCTACTCGCTTCCAGTCCGGGTAACGGCCATCGACAAGATTTGAAATGACTGTATGGCTTCCGAGCGTAAATGCCAGGTTTCGGTTGCTGTAGTCAATTTTGAATTGACCCTGGCTACCGCTCAGGATTTTATGGAGCACCGGTAATACCCCGTTGGGTAAAATCACACCTGCATTCGTGTTACTGATTGAGGTTGGTGCGGTCGGATATTGAATCTCATCGCTCACGTCATCGCTGAAGTCGATATCATGAGAACTGACTGCCATACGATGTCCATCAGTGGCCACAGCAATAAATTGGCCATTATCGATGCCGAGATAGACCCCGTTCATATAATGTCGGACATCGTTCTGCGCCGCTGCGTGGCTGACACGCTTGATAATCTGACTCAGCATCTGCGTCGGAAAGTAAACACTGTAATTATGTTCGAGCGTCTCTACCTGGATTTCGGGTATATGGTCTAAGCAAACCGGGATGTTATAGGAGTTTTTGTCGGTGCGGATGACCAGATGGTTTTTTGCCGCATGGAAACGGACGTTAATCTCATCTTCACCACGCATGTTGCGGATTAAAGAAAAGAGTTGTGTAGATGGTACTGATACGTCCATATCACCATTGACCGCCGATACCGTACCTTTACTGGTGATTTGTGCAGAGTTTAAGTCAATGCCAAGAGCAGAAAGACAATCCCCACGTAACCGCAGCGTGATCATCTCCAGTACCTTCATTGCGGGAGAACGGCGAATAACCATACACGGCATTTCGATTATTTTGAGAAGTGCGTCAGCGGAAATATCAAACCCTGGAAGCTCTTTAAATGATAAGCGTCTGGTCTTTGGTTCAACTGCGTCAACTGTAGATGCGTCGGTCATTTTAATGTCTCCCATAATTATCCGTGATAAATAAATCGTACCCCCGGTCAATCAAGTGACGAATAGCAAATTCTGTAAAAATGCAGTTTATTTGTGGTGGTGGCGATAACCTAATTCAAACGCGAACTGCCATTGATATTCATTTAGCGCATATCCAAGGGATGTGATGGCCTCAACGATTTCATTTATAATGTGGTTGCCTGAATTCAATCTGCGCTCGTAATACCAACCTATATCAAATGCGATTAGCTGGAGGCGGAAAAGATGGATCTGGGGAACGTAACCGGTAACACAGCTGAGCGCCTTTATATAAATAAGTTCCCCTTCCATCTCGGACAGAAAAACCATATCAAGAATATTGGGCGCAAAATTCGTCATGGTGTACATAAATTGAGCTTCTTTACGGAGTCTCGCGCAACACATCGGATACCTTAAAGTAGCCGAGTCGATGCATCATTTTATTGATCTGACCTACTTTGCCATCTGCCCCTTCATATCTGCTTAACCGGTGAAGCAATATACGCATAGACATCAATACACTGTCTGATGCGTTATCACCACGGGTAAGTAGTTTATCAGTACTGTCTGAATATGACCCCGTCAGTGCAGCACTCACCAGATCCCCGGCAATTGCATCCGGGTGGCACAATGCCATTAAGCCGATAATCAATGCCTGCCGATTAAGTTCTGTTTCGGTCAGGCCTGTTTTTGAAGTGAGTTCTGCTAGTAAATTATCAGTGCTCATTATCATGATCCTTTTGCTTGTGTTCTCCCGGTTGAACGGCGGAAGATTCTTTACTACTGCGTGAAAAAACATCCGCGACCAGAAATTTAGCCTTCTCTGAAGGGCTCATAAATTTCCAGAGTTCATCAGGATATTCATCGGCCTGCTTTTCAGATTTTTTCAATCGGGAGATTCCTTTTAATTTTGCAGCCATGCGACTCCGTCCATACGGACGGATTGGCATTGTGAAATTCTGCTGCGAACTATCAATCAGACCAGTAAAGTGACGACCCATATAAATACCTCTAAGTGCAGTAGTTATTTTTCCCGATTTACGTACCAACTTTTAATGTCATACTACGGGATAGCATTACTGCAACGAAATATTCAGGGATTGTCTACGGCGTTTTGAAGGTGTTATCCATTACCGTTTTACTTCTCGCGACCCAGTCATTTGCATCACTGCAATTGATGTTTGCTGCTACGACCTGGCGGGCGGATGTATAGATTGGGCTTACATAACCACCATCCCCGGCAACTACCAGCCGGATGCTGTTGAGATATGCGTATACAGGATCCTGTAGGATTGTAGAATCGATGGATGCCTGCTGTTTGCAGCTGTCGCTACGCATCTTAACAACATCAGTTGCGACCATGACACATTCAGGGCATTCATTTTTAAGCTGAATGAACTGAGTTGGTGTCTGCCCCGCCGCTGGACTTCCATCGGCTCTCAGAGGAATATTAGCTTCAGCAATATTGATGCAGAAAGATGAACCCGCAATAAGCGCCAGCAATAATTTCTTTTTCATATAACCTCGCCTTATCTAATTCAGATTTATCGAACTGAGCTTACTGCTTTAAGTGGAGAGTAAGAAAAAAAAAGGGTGACAAAACGGGGGGTGTTTTTTAACCTTAATCATACCCCATATGATTAGGTTGATTATGATTAATGCCAATATGCAGTCACATGGTACTGAACATAGCTTAGAGCGCTTTTCCCGTATTCAGAAGGATGCGTTGGTACTTCTTCTTTTGTGCAAAGAAAAAGGCACTGCGATAGTGCCGTTCACCAGATTGCTGGGGTTTATTAACTCAGTTCCTGACTGCAAGGATGTCGCTGAGTCTAACCTTCGTAAATCACTCAAAACATTGCAGCAAAATGGCTATGTATGGAAGTACCGGAACAAACACGATCTTACAGTTTCATTTGAGTTAACTTCACCTGGAGAAATCCAGGCATCTTCATTTCGGGTGCGAAGATTAGAGGCATGGGGCCAGGCAGACGAGTAAACCCGTCTGCTGGTGGTTACACAGAAAGGTACTTTTTACTGATAGTTAAAGCACTGCGTCGTCGCAACGCAATTGGACGATTATCAGAAAGTCTGGAAGCATTACTGGCGCGAATGAATATGCGTTTCATCCTGCGGTCAAAATGTTGATCTGACCAGCCGAAGGGATACGTTCCCTTAATACCATCTACGGGCCCGGCAAGAATGCGAGCGGTTTCACTACGAAGAGCACCACCCCTTAATCCAAATGAGCTAAGTTTATTTCTTATCAGACGGGCAGAAAATTTCCTGGGCTTTAAAACACCCTTAATACAGTACAGATGTTTACTCATAGCATTACCCTTTTATTATGGGAACGATTAGCTGCGCTGCATAAAGTTGATGGATTGGCGTTTATTTTCTTCGATTATCCTCATTGCCTCTTCAAGCCATCCGGCATCTTCCCCCAGGCTGGTTAGCTCTTTGTGTTTTAGTTTGAGTGCAAATATCGCGTCATCAGCACCGGCAGTAAACAATTCTTGTCGGACTTGTTGTGTACTGGTTGTACCATTTATGACACCAACCATGTAATTCACGATATCAATAACCTGGGGGAGTAAATCTGGATCCTCATGATTAATCTCCTCGATACTGACAAACGGCAGTAACCGGTCAATCAGCATATGGGCCAGGTTGGTTATATTTAGCAGGAATAGGTTATCGTTCTCGATGTCGCTTTTGCTGTTCACTTCTGATGCGGTAAACGACTGAACCAGCCGATTATATTCACACTGCCACTCCTTACAGGCACTGATCATCCAGTTCTGTATCTCTTCATCAGATGCGTTGGATGATGGAATGTCCATTGCAGCAGGAAGAACTTGATCCCACGGGTACACGTGAGAATCAATCATCACGCCTTCCGCGTTACGCATTAGCTCAGATAAAGCCACTATGATGCGGCGCATCAGGTGGTTCTCAGTGAGAAGAGTAAACTCTTGTTTCGATGCACCAACGAGCTCGACGTTGAGTCCAGTCAGCGAGTCGTTAGTGTTTGGCATAGTAGCAGGCCTCCAGCCCTAAAAGATGATTATGAACCAGTCCGTGGTTGCAGGGTTTAGTTGTGTCAGTCAGCGTATCCGATTTTACGCTTTTGTCTTGATCACCGGTGTTTACTGAGGGTAGTAAAGTTTTGACGACGTTTTTCATAAAGACCTTATACTGTCACGACAGTCATATGTAATTTTAGATAAGTTCTATAAGACATCTCAAAAAATAATGGTAATCCGCGAGCAGATTACCATTCAGGCATTCATCTATCATAATATGCTACGGTTATTATTTTATAATACCGCACTGCTTTGCTATCTCGATAACATCGCCATTTTTTATGATGATACCCAGAGTTTGTGCATCCTCAATGTGGCTAGTGGCACATCCACCGACAGATTTTACCTGCTCGATGAGACGCTCTGAGGCAGCAGCAGTGTACGCCAGTGTACTGTCTGGAGTGTTGAGACTGAACAGATAAAAGCCTGAGACAATTCCCAAAATTACCAGTAGTCCGCTTCTGAGTATCACCGAAAAAAGGGCCGCAACGCAAATTGCACCACCGGCATAAATAGCAGCCTGGCCATATGACATAGACCCATTGTCCAGTATCGTCTGGAGTGCGTTATTGATTTCATTCACGGCAATAATTCCCCATTAGTTATGATGAAAACAAAACAGATATGCTGCTAATCATTAATGTTTGGTGCTAGTAAGGTATGTCTGTACCATAAGCACCAGTGCTTCCTGGAACTTCATCCCGATTTCCTAAATAATAATTTTCCATTGTTGGTGGGGAGTTGCGCGGTGTTGCTGGTCTCGCGCTCGTGTTTTGCGGCCTGCGGCTATAACTTGTATTCTGCCGCTGATCCCGTCCTCGGTTCTGCTGGAGCTGACTACTCGCCTGTTTCTTATCGCCTACATTGACTTTGCGAAGAACATGCCCCTTCACGGGGTTGACAAGTACGTCCATAAAGAAGCGTTCTTTACCATCTTCCTCGATTAGTCGGGTGCGCAATTGGGCCTCCAGGTACACTTCTGTCCCGATATGCAGATGAGCGCGGGCCACATCAGCAAATTGCCCAAGCAAGATTATCTGATAGTGTTCTTCCGTGATTTTCTCAAGGCCTGATTTATCTTCCACCAACGATTCAGATGTTGTGACATAAACCTTTGCGTAGATGCCGTGGGAAGGATGTTGTCGGATTTCAGGCTCACGGCCTACAGTACCTTCAATAATTACTTTGCTATAGCCACGATTAGTCATACACCCTCCCCAGCTCTGTATCGGATGAAATTATTATCAGCCCGTCTGGTCTGGTGACGAATGGTAATTCGTTAAATAATTGCACTACACATTCATAAAATAGTCAGGATATTATGTTTGTGGTGAGAAGGACGGCACAACAGGAAAAAAAATCCCGGCCAGGCCGGGAAAGGTGATCTTTATACCAGCGTACTCGCCAGCGTTCTCTTTGTTATGTCCCTATACTAAACATGTATGGCCCAGAGTGAAACATTTTTTGAAACCGGTAATTAAAATACATAGTGTTTCCTTTTGTTTACCTGAAAAGAAACGCAAATGTATTACTGCGGGAGATGTCTATTGGCCATACGTTTCAGGGTTTGGAGTATTGTCTGGTAAGCAGCGAGCTCATTTTTATACTCAGCAATCTCCTTTTCATTCTTAACATAGCTGTTTTCAAGTTTAGCTATAGTATCAGTGTATTCTTGCATACTCTGTTCGACTTTTTTTGTTGCTGTTCGAAATGCAGCGCTTTTTGTCGTTCTGATACCAAGGGGGAATGTTTTCCCGATTTCCACGTCATGCTTATAGACGCTGCTGATGCTTGTATTCCAGACGCTCGGTTTTTTGTCGCTAGGCCGAATTTTGATAAATGTGGTTCCGGGGATTTTATCCACTAGAAAAGCAGTTTTCTCGCTGCCTTCTGCCGCATTCTTTTTCATTCGAATGGTTTTCACGCCGACTTCTATTAATTCGACGCTGGTTTTTATTTTCGACGGGTTGTCTACGTCCATATCAATCAATACCCGCCAACATGACTGGCCCTCTTTTATCGATGAGGGACACGCTTGTGGAAAATGGTCTTTGTACATAGTAAAACCCCAACACCTGAAATATGTAGGATATAGATTAAGGGCAATGATACTGCTTACGAAATTAGGGGCGACTCAGCCAGTCACAGGGGGGGGCAGGATTGACTCTGCGACCTGTTGCCTTAGTGCGTTGCTGATACCAACTGCCTCAGCGAGATAAGCAAGATTATCCACCAGCACACATCGAGTCCCGGAACTGAGAGCTCCAGTTACTCCCCAACGGAGCATTTCGCCTGGAGCTGGTTCATAAGTATCCAGCTCACACTCAGGAAGGTCTACCGGCTCTCCCAGATAATCAATTAAGACCGGCCTGATATCGCTATATTCAGCATCAATACCAAGTGGGAGGTCTTTCCTGACATATTGCCTCAGAACAAATAAATCCCTTTCGCTACATTGAGGGAAAATTTCAACCGGCAAGTTTGTGATAAGAACTGCTGCACCTTTTGAGTCGCCAATTTCCTGGATGAGTTTTGCGGCACACCAGACCGCACCTTTCAGGAACTCCAGATTTACATGCGATTGCTGTAATGACATATGACCTCTTTCTTATTGTCTGGCCCGCTTAAACCCATCGTTGCCATATGATTTAAAATACTCAGTAAACCCCTTATCGCTTTCACGTGTGTCGGCCACAGCTTTCGAATTTGCCTCTTGCATGTCCCTTTCACCTTTTTCCTGGCTGAGTTTCATGAAGGTCTTAATGTTATCGTCATTAGGGTCGGCCAGTACTTTCTGATAAGCCTCCTGGTAGCGCTCATCCAGGCTTAACCCCAATCCGAGACTATGGCATCCACTAATGCCGATGATGAAAGTAATGATCAGAAACTTATGCAGATATGCAGATTTCATCATTATTCCTACCGTGATGACCCGAGCATTTTGTTCCAGGCCGTGATGAGTGACTGAATGCCGGAAGACGGTACAGGAGCAACCCATTTACAGCAGCTGAACCACAGGCGGTTAAACCGGTGAGGCATTTTTGTGATGTAGTTTTCCTGAAACTCAAAGTTGTATTTATCACCGACGACACGAGGAATTTCTTTGCAGAACGGACAGCATTGAGCACCCGCGCTCATTTCGGGTACGATGATGAACTCAGTTTCACCAAGCGTATCTGGATCCCACGGTTCGCGTTCACGCCAGCATGTGCCTTCGGGAAGCACAATATTCTCGTCGCATACGATGTATTCGAAGGTGGGGAAAAGCAGTTGATGCACACCGTGTTTGCGCCAGCGCACTAACGCCAGAAACTCAATATGTTCTGAGCTATCAGCTTCCCGTGGAACACTGAAACGGTACACTCCAGCCTTAGTCGGTAACCCTTCACCGTGAGTTCCAACTGGAGTCCAGCTTGGTTCTGTTGAGATACGGCGTAGTGCAGTCATAGATACTCCCATTAAAGTTTTATGCGGGCAATTTCCTGGATTAGGGCTCCTGGTGTTCTTCCTGATGTGACCTGGAAGATAATTAAGACAATGAATACAGTGAGCCAGATTGTCAGGAGTGGCGTGAAAACCAGTATTACTGGCGAGATATAGCTGGTTATGACCAGAAGAACGTGGGAGCAAATTGACACAAACGCCAGGATTAATATTAGCCTCGTGTTAATGATCATTTTGCCCAGGTAGACGTTCCGGGTAATTTTGTCAGTACGCACCTTCTCTATCATTAGCAATCCAAACGCTACCCAGATGGGATATGGCAGCAAGGTAAGGGCGAGACTTGCATATGCTATTGTGGTCAGTGCCTGTCGAAATGAGATCCAAAATTCGGCGTTTATTGTGCTGTTAAAATCTGCGGCAATTTTGTAGTTGCCCGATAACAGGAAACCACACATTAACCCTGCGATGATCAATACCCAGGTCGCTTTGTTATGCATCTCAGCGGTTTTCAGCGACCACAGCATAATACCGGTAGTAAACATAATGTATGAGGCTATCAGTGCAACGTGGAGGTCTGATACAGCCCCTTCCCGTACTGCAATATTTAGCGCGATCATGCATTCGAAAAGGATAACCACCAATGACACGACGAGTGTTCTCACTGACAAAAAAGGATACTTTGCCGCTGACACAAGGCACTCATGTATTTGCCTAAAGCTAAGGTTATTTGAGATGAACATTTTTCTCTCATTCTTTTCGGTGTTTAATACGACTTTAACGGGAATTATTCCGGTGACGAAATTTTGTTTACTTTTGGAATGATCGTGTTAACAGCCAGCATCGCATTTTTGAAAAAGTGTGCATTGCTACTTCTTAACTTAACAGAAGCATTAGAACTGACCGGGCTTAATGCCAGTAATGCGGTGCTGCGTCCCAGCCAGCGGTAATATGAGAATAAACCCCATGAATTCAGGAATTCTCGTTTCATAGTTGACATCAATTCAGATCTATCAGTCTGATTAACTTTTGGGAACGTAATAAAAACTGCGCTATCTGGGTTCCGGGATAACCAACTGAAAACCTCTTCATTGGTGTAATAATACTTACCCTGCGTAAACACTCGCCCATTGAAACCTAATCTCACGACTGAGGAAGGCATAATGTTATGGCAATAATCGAGCATGGGATATCCCATTTTCATCTGAGCGATATCAATACGGTTATCACTCGGAATGCTTGCAGGTGCATTAGCGTTTGTAAAACCGCGAGTACTGATCGAGTAATGACCGTCATCTGCATTCTGATAAACCCAGAATGGTTTGCAATACTCTTCTGAGTCTATAGCGGCTGTAAGATACGCTTCATCGTAACTTTCAAAGACATTTTTCGCTTTGGCCTGGTGGCCTGCAATTTTTCTGAATTGAGGGTCTGGCCTTATTTTTAAAGGTGTAGAATACACTGGTTCAAATGCCGTGACCGTATGGCCAGAACTCGTATGGTTAAGCAAATACCCAACCCATTCACGTTGGATTCCTTTTCCAATATACTCGCCGCTGTTCATCCCTGCGTTGGTATCATAACGCCCGATGGATGTTCCACGCGCAGAAAGCATATTTTCAAATTCAGCACGGATAATGTTGGTATTTTTGCTAGTTAACGAATTCTGGAGATCATGCATATGTGGCCACCATTCATGTTTCAGCTTCGACTCTCATCATAATCACATGTTGAAATTTATTGTTACAGTGAGAATGAGGACGTTTTGCACCCAAAAATAAATAGTTTTTTCAACCACAATTTGTGGGCATAAATGGTTTGGCTTGGTGTAAAAAAATAGCCGACTATGTCGGCTATCGTGGCGATTCAACTGCTGGTGGTCAGAAAATACACATCGAGGCGTATGCCGCCTTCTGGGAAACTTCAGTAGGGTTACGACTGATAAAAATACTACGGTTATTTTCTTTCTCGCTACGCATGAAGCGGTAGAGGTGGATGGCTACTCCATGATCTTTCTGCACATCACGTCGGTGCAGTACAAGGTGCATTCTTTTTGGCGGTATGTGTGGGAAGCGTTTCGCCAGAATTTGTCCTAGTACGTTAAGTGACTCACTGTTCTCGCGCAGCTGGTAAAGGTCTTCCACGATGAAAAAGATATTATTGCCCCTGTCCATCTCGTCAGGTACGGGGCATACCTTTAATCGGCACTCGATGACTTCACAACTCCAGTCACGATGAGGCAGAGACATGATGATGTTTTCTTTCTGCAAGACGTTCGACATAAATCCCACCTCACGGTAAAAGCTGTATCAGTTTATCTACTGAACCCAACGACTGCGGATTCTGCATCATGTACCGGCTCCCTGCGGTCTTGCGGGAAGAACTATCTGATCGGTAATGCACCTAACCGGCGTAGTGCATCAGTAACCTCATCTATGCCGAATAAAGACATCGGCGGAGCTTTATCTCCTGAGAGTGAGCAGGCTGTACACAATGCATTGTATGAGCTTACTCGTTCACGATGTAGAGACTGAAGACTTACGACCAGCAGGTCTCGCTCTGGGCCCGAGGTCGTTCCTATAAGGTCAAACAAGCTTTGGTTAGCCACTTCCGTAATCCTCGATCAATATTGAGCCAGTTCAGGGCAGTCAAAAGTGTGTTCATTTTCCTCCGTTTCATCTTTTAATGAACGGAAAAGGTCGACAAATCAGGCGGTATTAAAGACGCCATCGTCTTTTAGCCCCATCCGTGTGTATACATCATTAATGTGCTTGTGAATATATTGAAGATCACTGGCCTGCTCATGCCGTCTGATCCGATCTTCATGGTGAGAATTGGATAACCGAATGCAGCGTTCCCGTTGTTCAACGATGTACTCAGCACACTGAGTATGTTCAAACATGACCTCACCCCATTGCCTGGCAGCGCGGAGATACAATCCTTTTTCTTCCAGGCTCCTGGCAAGTAGCACCGATTTGGTCGCTGGTATCTGATACATCTCTTCAGCGAGCAGGAACGCTGCGGTACATTTTCTTTGTCCCATATCTACCTCTACCCTTTGTATAGAGACAACATCTGGGCAGAAGTGAATGAGATTAACTCTTCAGCCTGCCATTCGCTGATACTCTCCTGCTGGATAACCGAGTCCAGAAGCGAGCAGAATACCCGGCCCTCACAGAACGCATCGAATAGGGTTTGCCATGCACCGGCGAAACGCCCGGCCAGTTTGTCTCGCTGGCGTTTGCTGCGACAGCGCTTTAATGCCTGCTGAAACAAGGATTCGTTTTCCGCCCGGCTTTTCTCATGCAGAACGTCCCATAACTGGTTGAACCGTGTTTCACTACAATTTCTGGCCGTTACCATCGTCATAGTATTTCCTTCAGTACCGGTGGATGCTGTATCAATGTGGTTAGCTGTTAACTATTTTCCACGTAATCTTCAGGTGACGAAATTTCAGCTATAAATTGCTGGTGGCTATTTAATCCGCCCCACATTTCTCTCGGTTGTACGCCCCACCTGGAAGCAACCATTCTTTTGTCATGCTAATGACGGGCAATGTATAGACCGGGTTTACCGCTTGCAGAAGCGCTTCCTCATCCGTGATATTAATTGGGGAAATATTCTGGCTTAGATCCAGCACGTTTATTCGTTTACGACTGATAGTGACCCCAAAGCGGTCTTCATAGCTGGCCATTGCGTGAATACGCTCGGGGAAATAATGTTTGATAGTTGCCCATATGCGGGCACTGTTATAAATGCACGTTAAGCATGAGCTGCGCCCCCACCCAAGCCTGTACGGAACAGGGGCTGTCACGCGATGTTTTTCTAAAATCTCCCAGACCTGTTCTTCAGACCATTCAAGCACTGGCCGCCAGGCATCAACTTGTCTTTTTTTACAGCTACTGATATGTGGTTCAAGTTGTAAGTAATTGTATCTATTATAACTTTCAGATCTTCGTTCGCCCGTAATAAAAAGTACCTTTTTCCCGTCAAAGCGTTTCTGATTTGTGAGTGCTCGCCGACCAACATCAATTTTTAGTGCTGATGAACACCAACGTGTTTTAAGGCTTGGAGATTGCTGAGGGAACCGTAGTCGGGTGGCGGGAGTGCTTCGCTGGATATCTCGTTCCGCGATTATTAATCCATCTGGGGTTTCGATACAGTGAGGGCGACTGTAACCATTTTCTTTCAGCATTTCACCTTCCATCCCTCCCTGAAGCCAGGAGAACATCAACGGTATCTGAAATGCTGAAGCAATTTTGCGGTTATAGTCGGCCATAAATGGCCAGTCCATTAAAGAACTTCCTTCACGGCCATCTACATCGTGATGCCAGAGTTCCACCCGGGACAGATCGACACCGATGTCAATCAGGTGAAGAAGGCAGGCAATGGAGTCTTTTCCCCCGCTAAGACAAATGATTATCGCGTCATAGCAAGACAGATCGATATCAGGAGCACTCCTGTACGATTTGCCTGCTAGTGGAGTGGTAATACCTGCCATGCTACCCAGTACAGGGACAATAAATGTATCATCGATAAAATCACTCACTTGCCGCGCTCCTGCTCTGAAGTGAATTTGTCAGAATTGCAGCAAGCCTAATCTCGCCCAATGATGAAGCCAGGTCTGCCAGTGCAAGTTTACCGGCTTCTTCCATACCTAGCGCCTTCACTCGACTGGTATCAAGAACAGCGATTCTTTGACCGGTTGCCTTACAGACAAGCGCATATCGACATACGCTTAATGTGCGATGGATGATGAATGAGAACATCTGATTGTTGATTTGAGCACTGAATTGGCAAAGCACAACTACTTTATGCGATAACCCGTTCTGGATTATGATTGTTGCAACATCGTCTTTAGGCATATCTATCTCCGGCTTTTTGTCTAAGCCTAATACGACGCTAACAGCTGACGAAATTTGCTTACAGATATAACTTTCACTGCAAATATCGTGTTACAAGTGACTAATTACTGCTTTGGAGACAGAATGGATTTTTCTAAAATCACTGTAGTAAAACCCGGTTTAATTGGTGACAACAACGCGTATTGGGCGATGCACTTTTGCTCAATTATTGAAACCCTTTATGATAATAACCGGATGAAGGTTCGTTTTAATTCTCCTCTCATGGGGAAACATACACCAACAATGAGAAACCTAGTTTCATTAGCTGGTGAAGGGTATTTTTCTTTAATTAAAGACCAGTTCAGAAACTTCGGTCTTCAAAATTTGCTCTGCCACTATCTGATGAGTTATGAAGGTAGGGAGGTTTTAAACAATATACTTATTAATTTATCTGATTACCGCAATGTCGATATCCTCGCTAATATGAGCCAGTTTGGTGTATTTATTAGCTGCCGTGACTTTAGAAGTGGCACTAACTTTTCGGTAGAGCATAATCCTTATCTACTTGGCCATGAAAATGTCTTCTATAATTCAGTTTATAATAGCGTAAAGTTTGCAGATCTATGCATTCTTTTCCGTATGAGAACGAATCCTAACCAAGAATCAGCTACTTTATTTGGCATTCTTGGAGAAGTCGAGGGAAACAATGGTCAGGACTTGATGAGACCGGCCTTCTGGGGCAGGAAAGGTTTGTATTTGTCTTTTGGTATTGGAGTAAATCCTAAACCCAAGGGAGAAAAACGTTCTAATCAATTTCAGTTTAATGACTGTACTTGCCGGTGGGTTAACGCTGCTGATGGGTATAAGTATGTCGCTATTTTTGAGTCAGAACACCATCTTGTTTCAGATTATCTCGATGCAATAGGTACTATTGAGCACATTAATAAATTTGGCCCCAATCATCCTTTTCTAACACATAATCCAGCCCGGCAAATTCTAAATATTGTGAGAGATGGTTGGGATAAATCCGTAGATATATTGATAACTGAACTGCGACGTTATCTTGCACCTAACGAATTAGCTTCGCTTGGAACAAATCCAGTGATACCCTTTATTCCCTCATTCAAGCATTAAAATAACGGGGCTGCTGCCCCGTTATTTTACTCACGATATAAGATGTAATAGCATTTTCTGACCTGCATACTGTTGTTCAGGTATCCGCAAAGTGCTTCGCGACCATCCTGACTACGACCTATCCATAGGCCAGCCAGCCGTTTATCTGGTTGTTCGGACAGTATGAAAATTTTGCTGTTAATCAGACCAATAAATGGGCGCTCCACGCCCTGGGGGACTACAAAATTCCCCAGCGGCTTATAGCTTTCCAGGTTCAGGACAATCGCTGCTGTCTGGTCACCGGAGTTGTCAGTATCGACCGGTTGCTCGCTGGCAGCTGGCTGTTGGTGGTTTTGTGCAGGCTGTTGAGCATAGAAATCGTTGGGATCGAGCGACTCCGCGCTGGTTATGAAGGGCAAAAGTACTAAAAGGCCAAAAATAGCTTTTTTCATATGTCCACCATAGGGTTATGCGTTGAAATATGATTAGGCTATCAGTACCAATGCTGGCAGGCTAAAAACAATGGGGACAAATCGAGGGCTTTTATGGAGTATTTATCGCTATTTGTGTCCTGCAATGGCATCCATTTCACATAATGTACAGTGGCATTTAGCTGGTGGCTCAAGTCGCTCGAACTGAGTGAGATTATGCAGTCTTAATCGAGGTATCCGCCTGACGGCGTGGTGGCCACACGAGAGTTCGAGAAACCAGATGCGCCCGTTACGGCTCCCATCCTGAACCTTTACGTTTACAACTTCTCTCCACATGCGAATCATGGCTTATCTTCTGCCGGGTGCGGTAGTTCATCGTTAAGCTGGGAAATTTTGACATAATCACCCTGATTGATAACGATCACTTCATTAAGATGGGGGCTGTAACGTACCTTCTCGGCTTCGTCGAGATAGTCCACATGTCTGCGAGCCTTGTTATTCGAGAAACCGAGTGCTTTCCCTATTGCGTGAACTGACGGGCCACGGCCACCGTTTCTGTTCATGTATTTTTGGACGTAGGTGAGGATTGCTTTCCTGTCGCTGGTCATGTCCGGGAGTTCGGCAATGTCATCATGACCTTGCCCTTTCGCTATGCGCAGCGTCATAGACTTTCTATCTCCATCAATAATGATCCGTCCCTGGTCATGCAGCTGGCGGATACGCCGGGAAACAAGGCCTTTTGAATACCCCAGCGAATTACATATTTGCTCGTAAGACGGTGCAGCACCCTGCTCTTTGATTTCTGTCACAATGAAAGCAAAGAGCCTCTCCAGGTGAGCGTTAGCTTTTGGCGGGTTCTGCACGTCTCCAGAAGCATTGTCATCTTTGTCTTCAGTCATATCCATTCCGTCCAGCTGGTTGTGGTTCATTGATTAATGCGGAGTATCGTCGTTGTTCGTCGAGCAAAGGCTAAAAGGCACAACGTCCGCTTGCACGTCCGTCAAGGAAGGCGCACCGCAGAGCTGGCCTTTTACTTTAGTCAGGCCCACCAGTGCATCCTCAAGCAGCTCTGATTCCCGAGATGTCACATTACTTCCCAGTTCCATACCGATTTTCTCGCCCGCGTCCTTGAGGATACTGATAGCACGATCGATAGATTCACTGTACATAATCGCCACCTTGTTCGTTTTGTTAACATAGCCAATTAGTTCGTCTTCAGCTATAGCTGAATTGTTTTATCCACAGTTATGCGGCCTTTTTCTTGCCAGGCAGCGAGCCAGAACGCGTTCCCTTGCCTCCTGCTGCTCATCGATACAAAGCTGGATACCCAACCCCAGGATGTAACGTTCCTGAAGTTCTGCTGAGTTGAGGTAATTGAGCGCGGTGAATCCTGTTGGCATAGAACCGTATTTGACCAGACTGTCGTCATAACGCCTCTGGGCCAACTCACAAATGAAGTTATATTGGGCAACAGCTGCATCGCGGCCTAGCTGATTGAACAATGCAATTGCCTGGGCTTCTGAGCGTGTCTGCATAATTTGCGTCCGTTTTGTTTACCTGACACCAGTATTATCTGAGAGGACTGGCTGACGAAATTTTTAGAGGGGAGACTTTTACATGGGGTATGGCCAAAATGCTAAATAACCTCCAGCTTCCAGTATTCATAGGCACTGTACACATGAACGCCTTAGCGGCCAAACGGTTGAATAATAATGACCGGCGGTGACGGTATAACGGCACTTTTAAGTACTAATTACCGGGGATTCTCAGGGCGCTGGACAGAAACACCTGAGTGTCCAGGCAGGCGAGGGAATTAAACGAGGGCGTAAAAAAGGCCGCTGGAGCGGCCTCAGTTTTCTCTTGAACTCCTGGAGTCTATGTAGTCGATAAACTCAAGAATATAGTAGGCAATCAAGCCTGTACCTACATAGATAGCGCCGAATTTCAGTAACTCACTCATTGAAGTGTACTCCTGAATAACAATCTATTTCACATAGTAGCAAGCCAGATCTCGCGCTACCAGCAGGACTGGACAGAAAACTCATTCTGTCCATCAGTCAGATGCTCAGAATGCATAGGAGGCGTTCCACGCCGGAAGCTCCGCAGAGCGTTAGCGAGGACTCAGAAAGCATTACGGCATCAGCCGTAAAATCCCTACACTAGCAAAGCTAGTGTTACTGCCAGTCTGTCCTGCGGCCTTTTGATTTCTGGCATCCACCCAGCTACAGCTGTGCAGCCAACGTCATAAATGCTGGCGTAATTCGCATCCACGGATGCGCCCCCGAATTGAAGTGATACTGGGCTCCGGGGCGGTCTGCTCAGATCAGCACACCACAAAATGTTGCATGTGCCAAAATGTGACGATCACTAGCTGCTGGAATCCTGCGGCTTTAATTCTCTCACGTACCTTGATCCTCAGGTATTTTGAATGTTTACAACGGAAGCCATGTGCTTCAGGCTTGTTTTTTTCCCCCCGCTTTGACCCCATTTCCATGATGTTCTCAAACCTCGCACTGTTACAGTAGGACAACTGCTACTGACGAGGTGAATATGACCAGATACCTTGGATACTGCGCCCTTGCGCTCCTTACCGTCCTGCCTACCGCATCCGTATATTCTGCCGTACAGAATGATACTTTTGGCCTGTACGCTCCAGATCCCAACGACACGCCTGACATCCAAAATTCAGTACCTGTAACACCTCCTCCGGGGGGCGACAGCCTGTACAGTGATGACGTACCCGATTCATCTACCGCCCCAGAAAACACCATTACCCCTCTGAATAGCATTGATGTTATGTCGTTTTCCATCGGGCCGGTTAGCCTTCGGATGACAGCTTCTGAAGCTATCTCCGCAATTACTGATAAGCTAGGCCAGTCTTCCGGTGATGAAATACAAAAACGTTACAGCAACAACTCATTGAACAGTATTTTCTGGGGAGATGCTCACCAGGAGACAGTCGTCTACTTTATTCCCGATACCGCAGTTGACCCCATTGAACCGGTGGCTTACAAAATTCGCTTCTCTTTCAGCAACCCAGAACTCTTACTGAAGTCTGCGATTGAGAAATATGGATCGCCCTCAGTCTCAGATGCTCAGAAGGGTCGCTACATCTGGTGTAAGGCACTAGCGGAGAAAGCGGATAAATGTGATGAGAGCAAATCTGAGCTTACGCTGACAACGCGTGAAGTTGAAGATACAGGCATCCTGACCCTCAGTGATCCAACGGTCTCACTGGATGCTTCGCGCACAGCAACGGCCACCCCGGATAAAGATCAGGCAGCGGCGGAAGATAACGAAGGGCCATTACCTCAACTCTGAAGCCTTTCTCCCCTGACCAGCTCCCTTTCGAGAATATTAAACCGGCTGAATAGACCAGCCGGTTTTTCTTTACCAGAATAATTCGTTAGCGCCTGAAGATTCGTTTTCCAAACGGTGTTATATCCTTTATGTGAAAACCCGTATTAGTCAGCATTCTGGCCATGACCACTGATGCTGGCAGGCAGGATGCCTCCAGTTTATGACCAGGAGTTGCACCCAGAATACTTTGCAACATTGAGCGCCCGAACCCTTTTTGCCTTTCATTCCTGGTAACACCAAACATCCTGATTTCCAGATGTGAAGCAAGTCCATTTGCGCCATTTTTGCCAGTCAGCAGAGCAAATCCAATCGCAGTTCCATTATTTGGGGCATCAAAGACAAACAAGAAATCGGCACAATTCTCTCCCCGTTCCCGCCTGGCAATTGCTTCTGTAATCTGACTTTCGAACTGAGATAGTCCTTCAGCTTCATCAAAGTTAAAATACCCATCCCTGATACCATCGCGGATCACCGCAATGATAAAGGGGACATCCTGTCTGGTTCCAAAGCGCATTTCTGGGGCAGATATCACCGTCATCAGGTTGTCTCTCATAGCCGTTATTTTTCAAGCAATTTGATTACATGGCGGTGGAGAGGTCAACAGAAACAAATGAGGCATTTCACTGATAGCTGATTGACCGGTATTGTTTTTTTAGAGCCAGGCCTGAAATCAAAAAAGGCCAGCAAAAATGCCAGCCCTTTTCGCTCAAACCGGTTTTCTTATAACTCGTTGAATTGGCATTCCTGCTTTATCGAAATAGCGGGATGGCCATATCTCCTGGGGCTCCTCACCAATCGCGTTAGCAATGATGATTTCACCTCTTGGCCAGTCTCGGGTCAGCGCGTTTGACAGTGTGCTACTTGAAAGACCGTTAGCTCTACTCAGTGATGCGAGCGAAAGTCCTTTTTTGTGCAGCGCGGCTATGATATCTGCCTTATGCCAGTCCTGTTTTTCCATATCCATTTCCTTGGTGGTGAATCGGAACATGGTTTGCAGTACCAGCTAATGACGACTGGCGAGCCGTAAGGCTCCCACGCCCCGACTCACCATTGACAGAAAACAGGCGAGCGAGTGCGAACCGTTCAAAAACATGAACGGCGTGTCATTAGTCGGGGCTGCAAATCCCCACTCTTACGATTTAGTAAGGGCTACAATAGTTTACAGCATTTAAACGGTGTATCAGAAGTGTTAATGGCGTAAGTTTGCGAGCCGGTTTTGAAATTCAGCATAATAACTATGCTTTATGGCCTATTGAGGAAAGCACTTCGATGCTGTTCATATAGCCAAAGCCGAATATCCGCTTTCTGCCGATCCCGAAAGCGTATGCCTGTTCCAGTGCGCCGACATCCTCAATCACGCATTCAGCATCGTACTGGCTCATCGGTACGATGATCTTGTGGGACGTACCTTCCACGCTCCCGGGCTTAATAATATGAAACCTGGTGCTACGAACGATATGTAACCGTCCGCAGTTCACTCCGGCCCGTTCCAGGTGATAGTGGATATAATCAGGGATTTCATGAGCAGGTGGACAAATTTCTCTTTTCCGGCCACCAGCTTCCTCGCGTCGAATCGTGGCCAGCGAGCCGCAGATCCGAATTTTCTGGCCAGGCACAAACGTGATTTCCTTCATAACTTCGCCAGGGAGTCCGAGTGCAACAGCCGTTCTCAACACAACCTGGGTGTCTGAGGCACTCTGTTTGCGGGAGTAGAAGGTGTACGGGAGTCGCGACCCAGAACGTTCCTGGACTACCTTATCCAGTTGCTGGTGGATCCCATACACGTCACCTGGGGCGATTCTGAACCTGAGCGCACATTCATAGTATTTCACGCCACATTCCTTGCTGAACATAATGAATTTTCAATATTAGTCTCAGGGTATGGCATGGACGGCGAGTGACGAAATTATGAGGAGGAATACGGCCAGTCCGTTGGCCGGTATGGTCAGAGAATCATTTCGATACTTTCGCCGTGGAATATACCGATCACATCTGTCTGGAGGCGGTTACTTCTCGGCTTTACTTCATTGGCCACGAACTCCGGCAATGGCCGGATTTTCACGTGCTCATCCTGAATGATAATGAACGGCATAGATGAAGCGGCAGAAAGACGCAGTACCTGGTCGGGTTGTTCAGGATCAGCCATCGCGATGTTTGCCGCTGGATGCACTTTAACCGGACGGCGTAAGCGAAGCTTTTCTTCCGGTACACGCGCAATAGCCTTAATTAACGAGTTGAGTCTGACGGATTTATCTTCATCTTCCTCGATGTCCTTGCCCATCTTCTGGAGCAACTCGATTTTGTTAACCCGGCTAAAAAGCGTCTTTTGCCTCCAGCCGAAACTGACCAGATTGACGTTAGCGTTATCAAACATACGCAACTGCCGATAGAGATGCAGGGTCATGACACCCGGGCAGGCGCTATGCAGCGCGTTGAAGCGCATGTATTCCGGTCGGCGATCACCACCGTAGTTTTCGATGATGTGGCGCTGAATGCTCTCTTTATGCTGGTTGATGGATGTCACCAACCGTGTAACCAGTTGAGAGAATTCCGCATCTGTATTGTCGTACCATAATACGCCGGTAGTACGGCGGGCGGACTTCTGGGAATAGCCATCCCTGATATGCAGGTCAGCGTATGCCGCGCAGGCGGCATGGACAGCATCGTGTCCCTGTTTCAGCTCAGGCATGATGTGTTCGATGGCCATATCTTCTTCGCCATCAGCAACGGCTGGCAGGACGCAGACACTCGCCTTGAGCGGAAGCCGGGAACCCAGCACTCCACGCAGTTGTGTGATCTCGCTCTCCAGCGTCTGGAAAGTTGTTGAGATGTTCATTTCTATCCCCGAAAAAGGGCTCTAAACTCCCTCCGCTGCACGGAGGACTGTATGTACATACATACTCATAACAAGCGAAACCGAGTATATCAAGTTCGTTTTGTTTACAGACGTATTTTATCGATGACGAATGATGTTTTCACTGCTGATTAGCCAATCCTGACGCGAGGGATTTCGTTAATATTGGTGAGATAGGATGGGGATAATAACTCCCGCCGCATCGCCCAGTCTTTGTCGATGCCCTGGCCTGCAAACCATAACTTTCCCCGGCCTGACCGGTTAATTCTATCCATCACGCCCATCAGAGCTTCACCATTGGCGAAGAGCCGGTTCTCACCAAACAAATCGAGCTGGCTGGTGGCGCTATCATAAAAGTCAGATAGCATCACTCCGGCTTTATGGTATCGGTATCCCTCCTGCCAGATATGTCGGAGCCCTGCAACCGCAGCCGCAATGATTTCCCGGGTATCGGCGGTGGGATTTTCCAGTTTGACCGTCTGCTGGCCACTGTAAGGGGCCGTTTTCGAATAGTAACTTGTGCCTATAAAAACCGTTATGCACCGGCAGTATTGCTTTTCATCACGCAGCTTTTCACTTGCGCGTTCGGCGTACTCACACACTGCCTGGTGCATTGCGTCGTAGTACTCAATTTTCTGGCCAAATGAGCGTGAGCTGATGATCTGTTGCTTAACCTTCCTCACCTCTTCCAGGGCTATGCAGGACTCGCCATTCAATTCGCGCTGCGTTCGCTCCAACACGACACCGAATGTGTTACGGATTAGGGAGGCTGGCGCATTGGCCAGGTCGAGGGCCGTCCTGATACCCATACTGTTAAGTCTGGTGGCATATCTCCGGCCTACACCCCACACATCATTAACGTCAATATATGGCAATAATTTACGTTGTCGCTCCGGGCTGCTAAGATCAACCACTCCACCTGTCTTAGTCCATGTCTTTGCAGCTTTATTTGCTAATTTTGCCAGTGTTTTAGTCGTCGAAACACCCACTCCAACTGGAATATGTGTGTTCTTTAGTACGGTATTTTTGATTTCTCTCCCGTACTCTTCAAAACTATAATTTTTCTGCATTCCCTCAAAAGACAGGAAAACCTCGTCAATGCTATATGTTTCTGTATTACTTGAGAAATTATTCAAGGTATCACACACTCTACGCGATATTTCCGCATACAAGGCATAGTTAGAACTAAAAACATGTACTCCGTTTGTTTCGAAGAAAGCTTTCTTCTGAAAGTACACATCCCCGTTCTGTATACCTAATTTTTTTGCTTCCGCAGAACGAGCCACAACCATACCATCGTTGTTCGAAAGGCATACAATCGGTTTGTTCACCAGATCGGGCCGAAAGACTCTCTCGCAGGATGCGTAAAAGGAGTTGCAGTCTACCAGGCAGAACATCATAAGGCCTTGTACACGATGAATGTCACCACGCCAAAAATGGCCAGCTCCTCGTTTTCTTGCAGATAGATCGGTGACATCCGGCTATTCATTGGCAGTAGCGCTGGAACCGGGCTTAGCTGCAACCTTTTAATGGTGAAATCACCATCGACGGTCGCAATCACAATATCCCCCTCTTTCGCCTCAAGTGAGCTATCCACGATGACCAGATCGCCATCGTGAATACGTGCCTCTACCATCGATGAACCCGTTACCCGTAAGAAGTAAGTTGCAGAAGGATGTTTGATGAGGTGCTCGTTTAAGTCTATGAATTCATTTATATAGTCATCAGCCTGGCTAGGGAAGCCAGCTGGTACAGCCTGACTGAATAGCGGGTATTGACCAGGAGATTGTTGTGTCACTGAGATAAGTTTCATAATGCTCTGCCCTTCGTGGTGCTGTATATCCATACAGTATTATAAGCAGGGGCCAGGAATTTTCACACCTCCTTTTCCGAAAGTTATTTTCCGCTATCACTCTTCAGGTGTTTCTTATCACTTGTCCAGAAGCGGATAACTGCACGTAATAAATTGCAACCATATGATTCTTTGGTTCATTTTCAGAATTTACTCGTGCTTACTTCGTATACAATGCGGCATTTTTCCGTACATTTTATAAGGATTAATAACGATGAAGCAGTTCACGAATGAAGCAACTCAACAAATGCTGGCCGACTTTGACAAGTCTCCATTCTCTGAAGCTGATCTCGCCGCAATGGATGTGGATGCGCGTCAGATTATTGAGCAGAACGCAGAAAGGGATCGCCAGCATCCGGTAACGGCTATCTGGCGTGTTGCGGTCGAGGGAAGTCTGACCGCACGAGGCGGGGTCGTCACCGCCGTTGATAGCGCGAGGGTTATGGATCTAGGCAACGGAAAAATGGTCAAAATCGCAGTGGAGGGTGATGCAGTCGCGTATGCCGATGGTTCATCCGCACGGATTGTTACCAGCGCAGGCCGGAAAGCAACACACTTCGAGAAAGGGCTCGCGCTGGTGGGCAGTGTACTGGATAACGGAGATGAAATTGTCTCTACCCCGCAGGACAGATTAGTGCTGTTATCGCGCAAAGGAATGGCTGAAGCCCCCGACTTTCTGGCAATACCCGGAGGCGTGACTCATGGGGTATCGAACTAACAATTATGGCCGGGGCCAGGCGCTCCACGGAGATAGAACCACCACCGGCGCAACCGTCCTAACTTCGTTGCCTAACTGCACTGAGTTTGGCCGTGGTGTGATCCGGGTTGGTGATAAATCGACGGTCTGTCCAAAATGCGGTAAATCCGGGCATGTACTGAATGGCGAGCCTCACGTGATTTTTCACGGTGTTGCCTCAGCTGTAGATGGGGTCAGTTTGGATATCGAAAATTATTGTACGTTAAGGTTGTTTTTTGACCTTTCTACTTTAGCTGGCCTCAGCCGACGAAACTTACCGGAAGCGGGTATCCGGTTGCTTTTCCAGATATAATCTCCTGTCAGATTGATGTGCTCCCAGCCTAAGGGCGACAAATGCGACAGCAGTTGCTCGTTGATCTTCACCCCTTTACGCTTCAGCGCATCGACCGCTCTTTCCATATAGACGGTATTCCACAGGGATATGGCAGCTGTCAGGAGCGTCAGTCCACTGGCGCGATAGCTCTGATTTTCCGGTTTTCGGTCCCTGATTTCACCCAGCCGGTGCAGGAATACCGCACGCGCCAGCGCGTTACGGGCTTCTCCTTTATTCAGTCCCGCCTGTACACGCCGACGCAGTGCCGGATCGCGGAACCAGTCGAGCATAAACAGAGTTCGTTCAATACGGCCAATTTCTCTCAATGCTTTGGCAAGTCCGTTTTGCTTGGGGTAGCTGGCAAGCTTTTTCAGCATCAGGGATGCCGTCACGGTTCCCTGCTTTATCGAGGTTGCCAGACGCAGCACTTCACGCCAGTGAATTTCGATCTCTTTCAGATTCAGGCTGGTCGTTGATATCAGTGACTGAAGCGCCGGGTATTGGTCTGCTTTCCCTTTGATAAACAGTTTCTTGTCGTGGAGATCCCTGATTCGTGGACAGAACGCAAATCCCAGCAGATGCATCAGGGCAAAGACATGATCGGTGAAACCCGCAGTATCGGTGTAATGCTCCCTGATTTCCAGGTCGCTTTCGTGGTACAGCAAGCCATCGAGAACATGGGTTGAATCCCTGACCCGGCTGATTATGCAGGTGTAAAACGGGCTGTATTGATCCGATATATGGGTATAAAACTGACGTCCAGGCTCCTGCCCATATTTCGGGTTAACCTGCCCTGCGTAGCGGCCTGAGCTGCCTGTTCTGAAATTTTGTCCGTCTGATGATGACGTTGTCCCGTCTCCCCAGAATGCCGCCAGAGACCTTTTTCCCTGCGCATTTACCAGCTCTGCAAGAGCGGCTGAATAAGTTTCATCACGGATGTACCATGCCTGAATATCTTCGAGTGATGATTTGGTGCTCCCGGGGCAGGCTTCTGCCATTTTGGTCAGGCCAAGGTTGATGCCATCCGCAAGAATGGTGGTGAGGAGCAGTCGGGTATCGGGACGGGTAATGTCATTTTTTATATGCGAAAAATGTCGGGTAAACGTCGTCCAGCTGTTTACCTCATCGAGAATTTCCGTGATTTTAGGTCGCGGTAGCATGCTGTAAACCAGCTCTGCCAGCGGTGAAACCTGCGCCGGAACGCAGTTATCCAGCGGAGAGACTTTTACGCCCCTGTCGGATATTTCCACATCGGGCAGTTCACCAAGGGCAGCCATGGCATTGACCTCTTCAAGTCTGGACTGAAGCAGAGTCATACGGCTGGTAATGTACTCATGATAATCAGCAGATACGGGCAGTGGCAGCGCCGGTGTGAGTTTGTCAAAGTCCTTTTCGGGTATGAGGTAATCATCAAAATTTTTGTAGCGCCGCGAGCCTTTAACCCAGATATCCCCGGAGCGCAACGCTCCCTTAAGCTCGCTGAGCGCACAAAATTCATAGTACTGCCGGTCAATACCCGCAGGTGTAATCACCACCTTGCGCCAGCTTTCAGGGACAAAATCAAGCGGCGCTGCCGCCGGAACTTTACGTGACTGCTTCCGGTACATCTCCTTGATCACAACCAGTGCATCAGCCAGAGGTTGCGCTGCCGGGGTTGCGACTAACTGTAAAGCAGACAACATGCGCGGGGCATATTTCCGTAATGTGCTGTATTTCTCAGTAATAATATGCAGCGGGTCAAAATTATTTTTTCTGGCGAGATGGCGTGTTTCCTCCAGACTGGCGACAAATTCAGGCCATGGGAGTATGTTTTCTATTGCGAGCCAGGGATTGCCACCGGAATCACGGGCATCAGACAGCGCCTGACCGACATCGATGTACTGCCTCAGTTTGGACTGGATCAGCTTTCCGGTCTGCTGAAGGCGCTCAGCCTGTGTTCTTTTGGCTTTGCTGAAAAGGCTGTTCAGCATTCGCTCATGCAGCTCAATCACTTCGTCTGTCAGTGTGGCTCTGGCTTCTTCCAGCACGCAGACCAGGATCGCATGACGGCGGGCTGCTGAAAATCGGGTCAAATCCCGGCTACTCATCTTTCGGCCTTCCCGCGCCAGTTTCAGCAACCGGTTCTGGTGTATGGCACGATCTATACCTTCAGGTAATGCCAGCGATTCAATGCTACTGAGCCGATCAAGATGGGGTCCGCTTGGAAAACGGAAAATATCCTACGTTAAGCCTGTTTCTTTAGCTGGCATTACAAAAAGCGAGCGTCTGCATGGTACAGACAGACACCCGAATACGATAAAAATGAGACGAAAAAAACAGGTTACTTAACCCGCTTCCCCGTTTCGTCAATGACCTTTTCGCCGTCCTCTTTGGTAAACGCTCCTTTCTGACCTTCAGGTTGAATATCCAGCACTATTTCTGAAGGGCGGCAAAGACGAGTGCCAAGCGGCGTAACGACTACCGGCCGATTAATCAGGATCGGATGTTGAAGCATAAAATCAATCAACTGCTCATCACTGAATTTCTCTTCATCAAGGCCCAGGTGTTCATAAGGCTCAACATTCTTACGCAGCAATGCACGCACCGTAATTCCCATATCTGAAATAAGTTTAATCAGCTCATCACGGGTCGGTGGCGTATCGAGATAATAAATAATGGTCGGTTCGTTACCGCTGTTACGGATCATCTCCAGCGTGTTGCGTGAAGTGCCGCAGGCCGGGTTGTGATAGATGGTAATGTTGCTCATATCTTTATCTCATTACAAAGTGATGGAAAGCCGCAACGCCAGCGCGGCCAGAGTGACAAACAGCACGGGCAGAGTCATGATAATGCCGGTGCGGAAGTAATAACCCCAGGTGATCGTTATATTTTTCTGGGCAAGCACATGCAGCCAAAGCAGGGTTGCCAGACTGCCAATCGGGGTGATTTTCGGGCCTAAATCGCAGCCAATCACGTTGGCATAAATCATTGCCTCTTTGACGACGCCAGTCGCCGTACTCCCGTCAATCGACAGCGCGCCAATCAGCACCGTCGGCATATTGTTCATCACCGACGACAGGAACGCGGTCAGGAAGCCGGTGCCGAACGTTGCTGCCCATAACCCCTTTTCTGCCAGCAGGTTCAGTACACCAGACAGATACTCCGTGAGCCCGGCATTGCGCAGGCCATAGACCACCAGGTACATGCCCAGCGAAAAAATCACGATCTGCCATGGCGCACTGCGCAGGACTTTCCCTGTGTTGATGCCATGACCTCTTTTCGCCACGATAAACAGTACTGCTGCGCCAGCAGCTGCTATCGCGCTGACAGGGATCCCCAGCGGCTCCAGAACGAAGAAACCGACAAGCAGCAATAACAGGACAATCCAGCCCGCCCTGAACGTTGCCGCATCCTTTATCACACTGGCAGGCGTCTTCAGCAGCGAAACGTCATACGTTGCCGGAATATCCCTGCGGAAGAAGAGATGCAGCATGATCAGCGTGGCCGCAATCGCTGCCGCATCCACGGGGATCATAACGGAGGCGTACTGCGTAAAGCCCAGATCGAAGAAGTCCGCCGAGACGATATTCACCAGGTTAGAAACAATGAGTGGCAGGCTGGCCGTATCTGCAATAAATCCTGCAGCCATGACAAAGGCCAGTGTCGTGCCCTGGCTGAACCCCAGTGCGAGCAGCATCGCAATCACAATCGGCGTCAGGATCAGCGCGGCGCCATCATTGGCGAACAAAGCAGCAACAGCGGCACCGAGCAAGACTATCCAGGTGAACAGCAGGCGGCCACGTCCGTTACCCCAGCGGGAGACGTGCAGTGCGGCCCATTCAAAGAAGCCGGACTCATCAAGCAGCAGGCTGATGATGATGACCGCAATAAATGCCGCTGTCGCGTTCCAGACGATATTCCAGACAACGGGAATATCAGCGATATGGATGACACCGGTTCCCAGCGCCAGCACAGCCCCGATACTCGCGCTCCAGCCAATACTCAGGCCTCTGGGTTGCCAGATCACCAGTACCAGCGTCAGTAAAAATATACTCCCTGCCAAAAGCATCTCAGACCCCATCATATATGATTTTGTAAATATGTTTTCCTGCCTCAGCAGGAGGTGCAGGCTGATTTGTCCAGCCATTCACGTACATCCTCGCGCAGACACTGCCAGGTCGTCGTGATTGTCTCTGCTGCCCACGCCGGAATATGGGGTGACAGACGATAGTGGATCCATTTGCCTTCCCGACGGTCAAGAACCAGATCAGCCTCGCGAAGGATAGCCATATGTCGCGAAATTTTGGGCTGCGATTCGGAGGTGGCAACGCAGATATCGCAGACGCACAATTCTCCGGACTCACGGAGAAGCATGACGATGGCTAGCCGTGTTTCATCCGACAGGATTTTGAAAAGCTGAACAGGTTGTAGCATTTTTCACTCCGTTCCCTTTAGAATACACATATGTTAGATCATATGTATTAACTTTAAAATCATCTGTTCTCTCCGGAGGAGAAAAATGGAACAATTTCCAGCCCTGAATACTGACTGTTTTGATCAACATATTGCCGAACGTCTGCACCTGCAGGAGCCCCCACGGATTCTGATCCTGTATGGCTCAGTAAGGGAGCGCTCCTACAGTCGCTTTGCCGCGGAGGAAGCAGGTCGCCTGCTGACGGCGATGGGCGCGGAGGTGAAATTCTTTAACCCCTCCGGTTTACCCCTGCCGGATGATGCCCCGGATACGCACCCTAAAGTCTCCGAGCTACGCGGGCTGGTCAGATGGTGTGACGGGATGGTGTGGAGCTCGCCGGAACGGCACGGGGCTATGAGCGCGGTGATGAAGGCGCAGATCGACTGGATACCGTTGAGTGAAGGCGCGGTTCGTCCTTCGCAGGGCAAGACACTTGCAGTGATGCAGGTTTGCGGCGGTTCGCAGTCCTTCAATGCCGTGAACCAGATGCGCATTCTGGGCCGCTGGATGCGGATGTTCACAATTCCCAACCAGTCCTCGGTGGCGAAAGCCTGGCAGGAATTTGATGAGAACGGAAGGATGAAGCCGTCCTCATGGTACGACCGTATCGTAGATGTCGCAGAGGAGTTGTTTAAAATTACGTTGCTGCTCAGGGGACAAACCAGCTACCTTGCAGATCGCTACAGCGAACGAAAAGAGAGTCATCAGGAACTTTCGTACCGCGTCAATCAGGAAAAAATATAACGCCTTCTGATCGTATAAATACACACCATGAGCGTTTTCACAAAGTCTCCTTCTGCCAGGCAGCGGATAATCTTACATGTGTCTGTCGTTTTCAGAAGACGGCAGACCGGACTAAAACCATAGGCATATCATTTGCCTTCAACAAGTTCACCGAACAGCTCTTTCACCCTGTTTCTGGCGTCCGTTAGCGCTATGTGCCCTTGTCCGGTGATTTCATATACTCGCCGACTTCGTCGACCGGCCTGAACATGTCGTGAGGTGAGATACCCCTTCTTTTCCATACCGTGCAGCATCGGATACAGGGTACCCGGGCTGAGTTGATAACCGTGGTGTCGCAATTCCTCAATGATGCCCAGACCAAAGACGGGTTCTTTGGCTGCATGATGCAGGATGTGCAAACGGATCATCCCGCCGTAAAGATCTTTGTCGGTCACGCCCGGAACCTCACAGTGCTAAACTCAACAACCAACCCGCAACACCGCAACTCACTACGACCAGCCACGGCGGCAGTTTCCAGAACATCAGAGCGACCAGTGCCACAAGGGCAAGGCCGAAATCTTGCGGAGCGAGAACTGCGCTCGTCCATACTGGTTGATAGAGAGCTGCCAGCAGAAGGCCAACTACGGCTGCATTAATACCCTGCAACGCTGCTTGTGTACGGATATTGCGGCGCAGACTTTCCCAGAACGGCAATGCTCCCACAATCAGAAGGAAGGACGGTGCGAAAATTGCCAGCAGACAAACCAGACCACCCAGCCAGCCAGAAGGCACCTGGTTCATCGAAGCCCCGAGAAAGGCTGCAAAAGTGAACAACGGTCCAGGAACGGCCTGGGCAGCGCCGTAGCCAGCCAGGAATGTATCAGTGCTGACCCAGCCAGAAGGAACGACTTCAGTCTGCAGTAATGGCAGCACGACATGCCCGCCACCAAAAACCAGTGATCCGGTCCGGTAGAAAGTTTCTACCATTAACAGCGTCGGATTTGGGAATATCGCCGTCAGCAATGGTAACCCTGTCAGTAGCACAAAGAACAGCGTGAGCCAGAACAATCCGACGCGACGCCGTATTGAAACGGGCAGCGGATCATGTACCGTCGTCTGCTGAGGTTTGAACAGTAACATGCCAGTGACAGCCGCAGTGACGATTACTCCCACCTGTCCCCAGGCCGATGGCACAAGAAGCACAAAGCAGGTTGCCACTGCCATGACAGTAATACGCGGTATATCCGGGCAAAGATTTCGGGCCATGCCCCATACAGCTTGCGCGACCACCGCAACGGCTACCACTTTCAGCCCATGCAATACACCAGAGGGCATCACATCCCCGTAACTGGTCATCCCCAGCGCAAACAGGATCAGTGCAACTGCTGACGGTAGCGTGAAGCCGGCCCATGCTGCCAGCGCCCCGGTATAACCGGCCCGGGACAGCCCGAGCGCTATACCAACCTGACTGCTTGCTGGTCCCGGAAGGAACTGGCACAGAGCGACCAAATCTGCATAGCTGCGCTCGGTCAACCACTGCCGTCGCGTCACAAACTCATCGCGGAAGTAACCCAGATGGGCAATTGGGCCGCCGAAGGATGTCAGGCCAAGTCGGAAGAAAATCAGAAAGACAGCCCAGGGGCTGTGATCATTCCTGGCAGTATCGTTCATGGTCAGATCCTGATTGCTGGTTTTATTGGCTATTATAATCGAATTTCGTTATCGAAATTCGATTATAATAGCCACTGCTCCCTGTGGATAGAATGATGTTTCATACTTTCCAGATGTTTACTTCAAGAACAGTTTCAACTGCCTGGCCAGTTATGGGCTTTATTCACATTCAGTATTATTGCTGTCCTGCTTTTACCCGGAGTATGGTTTGCCGGGTGGTATTAAATTCTCTGGCAACCGCACTGATACTGGCCCCGGAATTAAGGCGCTCTGACACTATTTTTTTTTGCTCCTCGCTCAAGATGGGCGGACGACCGAAGCGTTTCCCGGCTGATCTTGCCCGAGAAATCCCTGAATGTGTGCGTTCAATCAGCAGATCCCTCTCAAACTCAGCCACAGCTGAAATCACCTGCATAGTCATTTTTCCGGCCGGGCTGGTTAAATCCACACCTCCGAGAGCGAGACAATGAACACGGATATCTAAAGTAGCCAGTTGTTCAACTGTTTTTCGGATATCCATCGCATTACGGCCGAGTCGGTCAAGTTTGGTGACAATCAATACGTCACCGCTTTCCATTCGATCAAGCAACCGGATGAACCCTGGTCTTTCGCTGGCAGCAACCGAACCACTTATATGTTCCTCAATCAGCAGCTGGGGTCTGATGGCAAAACCCGCCGCTTCAATTTCATGGCGCTGGTTTTCTGTATTCTGTTCCAGAGTGGAGACCCGACAGTAGGCAAAAACTCGTGACATAGGAAACTTTCCGTATGCAAAGGGTGTCCGAATTATAACGTATGTACGAAACAAATTTCGCTGACTTTCGGACATATTGTTTGCGAGGCGTACGAAACCGACCGGTTTCGGTCAGTGCGAATGATAACTTTAATGAACTATGTGCAGGGGAAGCATTTATGCCACGGAGACAAATACTCAGTAGTGAAGAAAAAGAACGCTTGTTGATTGTGCCGGATGATGACGTATTTCTGACGCGCATGTGCTTTCTGAGTGAACATGACCTCGCGCTCATTAATAAACACCGCAGGCCAGCTAACCGTCTGGGCTTTGCAGTTTTACTCTGTTATTTGCGAGGACCAGGGTTTCCTCCCGACAAAAGTATTTCACCTCACGACTGTGTTGTCTTCAGGCTGGCGGCTCAATTGAAAGTCCAGTCTGATTTGTGGGCCGAGTATGCATCAAGAGAGGTCACCCGCTGGGAACATCTGGCTGAACTCTACCGCTACCTGGAATTATCCCCTTTTAACCGGGCGCTGCAAAAAACCTGTATTCGCCACCTTTATCCCCACGCCATGCGGACAGACAGAGGTTTTTTACTTGCGGAGGAAATGCTCTCCTGGCTCCACAATAATAAGGTTATTTTCCCCTCTGTTGAAGTGATCGAACGAACCCTGGCCGAAGCAACAACACTTGCCGACAGGGCGGTTTTTTCTGCGCTTACCGCGCAGCTTGAACCAGGGCATAAAGCGGCACTGGACCGTCTGTTGGTATCTGAGGGTGAGCAACCTTCACGGCTGGCCTGGCTGCTCCAGCCTCCGGGAAAAATTAATGGTAAAAATGTCCTGCAACATATCGACCGGTTAAATGCGATTGAGTCGCTGGCACTCCCTGACGGCATTGCACTTTCCGTTCACCAGAACCGACTCCTGAAACTCGCACGCGAAGGCAGGAAAATGAGTAGCCGGGATCTGGCAAGATTCACGGATGTTCGCCGTTATGCCTCGCTGGTTTGTATCATATCGGAGGCCAGATCCACCCTGACTGACGAAGTTATTGATCTGCACGAGCGTATTCTGAGTAGTCTGTTCAGCAGGGCAAAACGTACTCAGGCTGAGCGGCTCCAGCAAACGGGAAAGCTGATTCAGAGTAAACTGAAGCAATACGTTACCGTCGGACAGGCATTACTTAACGCCAGAGAGTCCGGGGAAGATCCCTGGGCCGCAATAGAAGACGTCCTTCCCTGGCAGGAATTCATCAACAGCGTGGAAGAGACGCGGTTCCTGTCACGTAAGGACAACTTCGACCCGTTGCATCTGATCACAGAAAAATACAGTACGCTGCGTAAATACGCCCCCCGGATGCTGTCCGTGTTGCAGTTCAGGGCTGCACCCGCCGCAATGCAGCTCAGTGACGCATTGGATACCGTCAGAGATATGTATAGAAAACAACTCCGAAAAGTACCGCCTTCCGCGCCAATCGGGTTCATCCCGGAAAGCTGGAGAAAGGTTGTGATCACCCCCACCGGCATTGACCGAAAATATTACGAATTTTGCGTGCTGAATGAACTGAAAGGAGCCTTACGTTCAGGTGACATCTGGGTAAAGGGGTCACGCCGCTACAGGAATTTCGATGATTATCTGATCCCGTCAGACGATTTTGAAAAATCACTCCGGGATAACCAGTTACCCCTTGCTGTTCCGGCCGATTGCCATGAATACATCAAGAGCCGTTTGACGCTTCTTGCATCGCGTCTGGAAGAAGTTAACGCGATGGCGCTGGCCGGTGATTTACCCGATGTTGATATTTCGGATAAAGGCGTGAAAATTACCCCGCTGGATAACAGTGTCCCTTCAGCAGCATCCCCTTTTGGCGATCTGGTTTATGGCATGCTCCCTCACCCTAAAATTACTGAAATGCTGGATGAAGTGGACGGCTGGACTGGTTTTACCCGCCATTTCACACATCTCAAAAACAATCACGTCAGACCTAAAGACAGAAAGTTGTTACTGACCACCATCCTGGCCGATGGTATCAACCTTGGACTGACAAAAATGGCCGAATCCTGTCCGGGAACGACCAAATCGTCACTCGAGGGCATTCAGGCCTGGTACATCAGGGATGAAACCTATTCAGCTGCGCTGGCCGAGTTGGTCAATGCCCAGAAAAAAAGCCCTCTGGCGGCATTCTGGGGCGATGGAACAACGTCATCGTCTGATGGACAGAACTTTCGGGTGGGGAGTCACGGGCGTTATGCTGGTCAGGTCAATCTTAAATACGGTCAGGATCCAGGCGTGCAGATTTATACGCATATTTCGGACCAATACAGCCCGTTTTACACCAAAGTTATCAGCCGCGTGCGGGATTCAACACACGTACTTGATGGTCTGCTGTACCACGAAACTGATCTGGAAATTACAGAGCATTACACCGACACAGCAGGTTTCACTGAGCATGTTTTTGCGCTAATGCATCTGCTCGGATTCGCTTTTGCGCCAAGGATCCGGGATCTTCATGACAAACGGCTGTTTATTCATGGAAAAGCTGAGTTGTATCAGGGGCTTCAGTCAATCATCTCGACAACCAGCCTGAATCTAAAGGAAATTGAAACCCACTGGCATGAGGTGCTGCGTCTGGCAAGTTCTATAAAGCAGGGAACGGTAACAGCATCACTGATGATGAAAAAGCTGGCAAGCTATCCGAAGCAGAATGGTCTGGCAAAGGCGCTGAGAGAGATTGGCCGCATCGAAAGGTCATTGTTTATGCTGGACTGGTTCAGGGATCCTTTACTGCGTCGACGCGTACAGGCGGGGCTGAATAAAGGTGAGGCTCGCAATGCCCTTGCGCGAGCGGTCTTTATGCATCGGCTGGGTGAAATCAGAGATCGGGGGCTGGAGAATCAGAGCTATCGAGCCAGCGGTCTGACGTTGCTGACTGCGGCGATCTCACTGTGGAATACGGTATATATAGAAAGAGCGATAGATTCTTTGAGACGAAAAGGGATCCCGATTAATGAGCAACTGATTACCCATCTGTCACCACTGGGATGGGAACATATCAACCTGAGCGGGGATTACGTCTGGAGAACGAACCTCAAACTGGGACAGGGTAAATACCGCGCATTACGCTCAGTGAATAGTAATATGTACAAAAAACAGGCTTAGCGTAGGATAATTTCCGTTTTCCAAGCGGACCCCAATTTAGCCACTTCTAACGTAACCGATTGAATATTATGAATTAATCAACCAGCAGTTCAAAAGTCATGGGCTTAACCTGCTTGGTTAGATCCAGCTCAAAACTTCCTAGCCGCCCCAAATGCTCGGTATGATACGGTGAGAATTCGGCCATAATGTCGCGGGTAATATTGTACCCTTCCGACTTCAATTGATTGAACACTTCGGTCATCGCGTTTACGTTGTATAAGATCGCGAAGTTGGCCAGCAAATGATTGTATTTAACGATTTTGCTTTGTTCGTGTCTCAAGTTTGCAGGAATTTTCCCGCCATTAGCAAAAAACAACCACCGGGCAAACTCATTGAACTCTTCGCTCTTACAGGTCGCTGCCTGGATTGTTTTGCGCAGATCAACGTCGGTAATGTATTCCAGCAAAAACATGGTTCTGACCACGCGCCCGAGTTCACGGAACGCAAAGTACAGCTTGTTTTTCCGGTTCTTGGTGCCGAACCGGCGCAGGATTGTCGAAGCGGTGATTTTCCCTGCTTTAACTGACATGGCCGTTCGCATCATATCCGCATAGTGCTTTTCAATGAGATCCCACTTGATCGGCTCCTTGAACAAAGACTGAATATGCTTGAGTACCATGGAGCGATCAGGCTTATAAAAGCTGAGATCTTTGATATTTCGGATACGGGGCATGAGCTTTATGCCCAGCAAGTACGCCAGGCCAAAGACGGGTGTGGATTGCGCCTGTGTATCGCCGTGAACGGTGTCCGGATTAAAATCAGATTCATCGTTGAGTAGGCCGTCCAAGATATAAATCGCCTCGTAGACACCGCAGGGAATAAACCGGCTGAACAATGCAATATAGGTGTCCGAGACGTGGTAATAGGCAATGCCGCCATAGCTGCCATACCGAATATGGTATTCAGATAGCAAATTATCTTCGTAGAGATCCCAAAGCTTTCCATCAGCGGACACACTGCTGCCTGATCCCCAACACTCAATGAGCCGGTATTTCTTATACTCGCTATTGATCTTCGCAATAGCTTTATCGAGACGCGCTTCCGTCGTGCGTTTTAAGTTAAGCCAGGCGACTTGCTTGCGAGAAACGCCCTGCACAGATCGCACGGTTTCGGTGGGACCAATGTTGGTACCGTAACAAAACACGGTCAGGACAAAACGTAACTCCGGGTCGCTGATACGTGATTCGAAGCCCGACAACGGGCCAAAATGTTTATTCAGGTTCAGCCACTTTTCGACATTGATAATCACATCAAGCAGGTTGATTTTGTCCAACCGATCGCGCAAAAGCGCTCCAATTTCTTCGACTTCAGGTAAGGGTTGATCAGGCTTTGGTTTACCGATAATCAGATTCCCGTTTTCAATACGAACCAGTTCGTCCTCCGGGAATTGGCTGTCAGCTTTCCGGCAGCTCGTTTCCATGGACTTCTTCAGCGTTGTTGTAAATTCAGTATCACCGGCGACGAGCCCTACCTCCTCGCAATAGGTAGGCAACTGCGCTTCGTATTCTTCCCAGGTGATCATCTGCTCCCGGTAATCATCGAAGGTTTCACTGTAGGGAATGAACAAGTCACCGGTACTTAGTTCTTCAGCGATCCGTTCAAACACACACAGCTCAAAACAGGTTTTATTAACCTCCGACACCTGTGCTTATTTGGTTGATTTTCCCGTAACTAATTTCCACCAGCTTTCGCGAATCCAGCGAATATTAATGACATTTCTGGAAGAGGGATCGTTCGGATCGCTTTGAATTGACAGGAACTCCGTGCGACGCTTTTTGTGCGTCAAAATAAACTGGAACGCATTGAGCAAGTCCTTGTCTTCCGTGGCCGATGCCAGGTTGAGTATTTCAATCGTACGAAACAAGGTGGATCGTTGCTTTTTATAGAGTCGAACCATAAACGGCAAATAGTTGTTGCCTGCGAATGCCATATATTGTTCGCACATTTGCATTAGCTGATCACTGTTCTTTCCCAGTATCGGATCAAAAGCTGCCACCGAATCGGGTTTATCAAGATACACCTTGACCGTCCCAGACAACACAGAAATCAAATGATCGGTTTGCTTTTGATGGTCTGCAAGGTACTTCTCCAACAGCTTCTGCGCCGAGCGATCCATTTTTAACAACATCTTGATAAAAATATCGGCGGCGTTATCCAGTGTTTGTGCGTATTGGTGCCGGATTAAAACGATGACGAGTGCGAGTCGCTTGTTCAGCTTTAGTTTCATCAATTCGGCGTAATCCAGGGCCTTGGCCTCGTTGATAAACTGCTGGTGTTTAACTGGCGGCAACCCCAAATCCGTGGGCAAAAGTGTTTGCAGGGATGTAAGCCATTCCAGGTATTGGATGTACGCATGGATATTGCGAGGGGTCGGGCGTTTGGGTTCATTTTTCAGCGTGCTCCAACCAAAACCATTCAGTCCTGTGCTAGATCGAAGAATATCGTTGATGCATTGGCGACTTTCAGACTCTAAAAAGCCACACAATTGATCGTAATACCGAGTGTTGACTTCGGCCCTGGCCGCCTGACATATCCGCTCAAGTACACTGAACGCCGGTAACTCGTATCGCTCTTTGACCAAATATTCCAACGTGACATTGATGATATCCGGTAATGCTTCTTTGGTAGTCGCTGCCTCAAGTGCCCAAATCTGTGCCAATTCAGAGGTCTTGGCCGCATCGTAGGCTTTTATATTAAGATGGCGCCGAATCAGCTTTACGTGACGATCCTTCGCGCCCGATGTGTAATAGGTTTGGAGATCCTTCAGTGTCACCCGCGAACGGCACTGATTTTTAATGTGCGTGATGATCACCTTTGGTATTTCACCCAGGTTTACGAACCGGCCCAATCGCTGCGTGATTTTTAGCTGAATCAGGAGCCCCAAAAAGGATGCGCTGGTTCGTTTACAGTGACGCAGTGCAAACTTCTGATCTTCCGGCGTAGGTGTATAGACATCCCCTAACTCATCTTCGGTGATATCAGATTTAATTCGTGGATAAGCTGTCTGATAGATAGCGGCCATCGACTTAAATTTTCTCTGATAGATGCATTATTGTGTAAAAGCATCGCGTTATAGTTATCAGGTTTCTAGTCGTCATTTGGATATGCCTAGATTAGTCGCAAGTGGCTTTCATTGCTTTATTCCTTGTGATGGCCTGCCATTACGTCGCCTGAATTGAGATGCCAAGCATTTTGAACAATCGCAAACAACAGTAATACCAACGCCAACAGCAACAGTTCGGTTTGATACACATTGACCGCATACTGAATTTTGAGACCCATACCAGAAACAGCGGAAGGAAACAAAATGGCGATAAAACTTAAGATGGTCGGCAGCAGCGGGGTACAACACAACAGGGGGCTTACAATCCCGATAACTATGCCGCCCGCCGCTGGTGCCGTTCTGCAATGGGTCTTCTTGCGTATCAGTTGAACCCATAAATTGATGAGAACGCTCTCCAGCGTTGCGAACAAAAACGCAAATAGCGCGATTCTCAGATTAAGATGTGCAAAAGAACGCAAGCCAATATCGGAACCCAGTTCATGCGCTGGCAGGACAACCAAGTGGACGACCAGCACCAGACTAAAGAGGATCGCGGTACGCCGTTTTGAGTGAGAATCCTGAACCGGCGATTGAAATGCATACACTACAAGTGACCAGAGGCGTTTTATAGAGTTTGTAGCGCGCTTCACTATCGCATTCATTCTTCTTTGCCGTTTGTCGCAACTTTGTAAGTTCCCCAGAACATCTCCGGTAACACGCAAACCAGTGGTGTACCGATCAGTAAAAAGAGTCCTAATCCGTTAAAGGTGAGCCATTGTATCCACTGCATCCCAATGCCTAATGCCAACATGGCGGAACCCAGAAAAAATGGCCCGCTGAAAAAACAATGCATTCGCCCACATTGACGCGCATTTCTTAAACAGGCATATCCCATCCAACTTAAAGCGATCGCCCAGATACTGCCGGTCATCCACGGTGCAAGTTGCATCATGCCGGTAATCACTATGAGTATCGCTGGCAATACCCAGGTGAGAATAAATCGGCCTTTATTGGCTACCCAGTCGTGGGGGCCGGTTTCACATTTTTCTGACATCGTATACTCCTTTGTTATGGCGATCAGGCCAGTTGGCGCAGCTCCGACAGCTGTGAATCCAATGCCTGCAAGTAAGCCTGGCGTTCATCAATTTTGGTTTGCAGTTCGCGCATGGCGGCTTCACAGGCTTGCTGGTCGCCTTCGTTGATGGCGTAGAGCAAGGGTTTTATATCCAGGATCAGCAGGCCCGCCGCACGCGCTGCGCGAATGAAGCGCAGCCGGTTTAAAGCGCATTGATTGTATAAACCGAAACCACCCGCGGAATGCTCTGGGCAAAGTACCAAATTTTCCAAGACGTAATTCCTGACGGTATGCACTGTGGTTTGCGCGGCTTTCGCCAGTTGCGAGATCGTCAGGGGAAATTCGAGTGCCTGCCCATCGGCATCCATGAATGCCGCAAAGTCGGGGATCACCTCAAAGTATCGTGACACATCTTTTGACACGGCGGCTTTTGACATGGGTTTGTCTCCGTTCGTTTCAAACACTGCGGCCTGGCCACAACGCTTCAGTCGTTTCGGCATCGGCTGGCCGCGCCAGCCGATAGCCCTGTAATACATCACAGCCAAGCTTCTCTAAAAGTTGTTGTTGAGTGGCCGTCTCAACCCCTTCCGCGACGATGGATAAATTCAGGTTATGGCCAAGGGTGATGACGCTTTCGGTAATGGCGCGATCCTTTGGCTCGGTTGTCATATGCGTGACAAAGGTTTTGTCGATTTTTAGGCGGGTCACTGGGCAGCATTGCAAGCGTGCCAGCGACGAACTCCCGGTACCAAAATCGTCGATGGACAGGCGAATGCCCAGCGCCTGGCAGCGATGCAGGTTTTCGATCAGGATTGGCGTATCCTCCAGGGCCAGTGTTTCGGTTAATTCCAGTTCCAATGCCGGAGCAGGCAGTCCCGTATCACGCAATATCCTGGCAAGGTCTTCGACAAAGTCAGGTTGGTGGATTTGTAAGGCAGAGACGTTGACCGCGATGATACCCTCGGGTAAACCGCGTTGACGCCAATGCATCATCTGTTGACAGGCCGCCCGTAAGACAAACGCGCCCAGTTCCAGAATTAATCCGCTTTGTTCGGCAACGGGAATAAAGGTGTCTGACTGGATCAATCCTTCAGTTGGATGTTGCCAGCGAATGAGCGTTTCAGCGCCTTCCCAGCATTGGTGTTGAACATCCCATAGAGGCTGGTAAAAAGGAACGAATTCACCCTTGTTCAATCCATCCGCCAACGCATTGACCGTTGGGGCTGTCAGTGAATGCGTGGCGGGTGCCGTTCCCATACTGCCCTCTCTTATCCTGCACAACAGGACAGTTCTTTGACATCCTTGTTAAAGGTTTGCGCGCAGAGCTTCAAACCTTCCACCATGGTGAGGTAAGGGAAAAGCTGGTCGGCTAATTCCGTCACCGTCATACGGTTGCGGATGGCTAAAGCCGCACTCTGGATCAGTTCGCCGCCTTCGTGAGCCAGGATCTGCGCGCCTAGCAACAACCCCGTTTCCTTCTCTGTGACCAGTTTGATAAAACCGTCGGTTTCAAAGTTGGCTAACGCACGTGGGACATTTTCCATACCCAGTACGCGGCTGTCGGTCTCAATATCCTGAGCCCTGGCTTGCTCCTCGGTCAGTCCGACGGTAGCCACCTGTGGATCGGTAAAGATCACGGCGGGCATGGTGGACAGATCCAGTTTGGCGTCGCCGCCCGTCATATTGATACCAGCACGGCTACCGGCGGCCGCGGCGACATAGACAAATTGCGGCATGTTAGAGCAGTCACCGGCAGCGTAAATACCAGCAACATTGGTTTCCATGCGTTCGTTAACAACGATTTCGCCCTTTTTGTTGGTGGTGACACCCACCGCGTCCAGATTGAGTTGGCTGGTATTGGCGTGTCGCCCGGTGCTTACCAGCAAACGATCACAACTGAGCTCGCCTGCATTAGTGTTCAGGGTGAATTGATTTCCATCGTGGGTCACTTGGGTGGCTTGCGTGTTGTTTAAAACTCGAATGCCTTCTTTTTCAAAACAGCCTGCCAGTTTTTCACCGATTATGGGGTCTTCACTGTAAAGTAGTGAGTGTCTTGCCAACACGGTGACTTCACTGCCCAATCGTCGGTAAGCCTGGGCAATTTCTAGCGCCACGACCGATGAACCAATCACCACCAGGTGCTGCGGCAATTCCTCGGCAAACAGCGCTTCGGTAGAGGTCCAGTAAGGCGTTTCGGCCAGCCCCTCGATGGGAGGAATGGTTGGCGTGGAGCCAGTGGCGATCAGGATTTTATCAGCAAAGATTTCCTGCTCAGTGCCATCATTTTTTCTGACTATCAGGGTGTTTGCATTTTTAAATTGCGCCCAACCTTTAAGTAAACTAAGCGCAGGATTTGTCTCTAGAATATTCTGATACTTTGCAGCGCGCAGCTCTTCGACTCGAGCGGTCTGCTGCTGAGCCAACAAGGCTCGACTCAATTGGGGCGCATGATTTTCCAGTCCGGCAAAGGGATTATTGCGTTGCTGCTGTGCCAATTGAGCGGCGCGGATCAAAATTTTTGAGGGTACGCAGCCGACATTCACGCAACAGCCGCCAATCACATCGGCTCCCTCAATAAGAGTGACCTTGGCACCACCTTCAGCGGCTTTGATAGCACAGGCAAAAGCGCCGGAACCCGTACCGATAATCGCCACATGTTGAGTTCGGTTGCTTTCTGTGTTGCTGGTATTTTCGTTGTCACAGTAGGCGTTCGGTGCTGTGTTTTCCGCTAAGGGGTTTTCTTTTGCGGTATAACCCAGGGCTTCAATCGCTCCAATGAGATCGGTTACGCTGACCCCACCGTTTGTGGTGATCGTTGCGCTGGCGTTTTCATAAGATATTTCAACCTTATTCACGCCTTCGATCGCATCGAGCGCTTCTTTAACGTGAGCGACGCAACTTGGACAGGTCATCCCTTCTATCGATAGTAAGATCATTCGTTTTCCTCAAATAGTAGTCAGGCATTGCGTCGTGTTAAACAGCACAGCTGTCATCATCACAGCGTTTATTCGCGGGTGAAAAAATATCCCAAAGCGATACGGCAACCATCAGGCCTAACGCTGAATAGGTGACATAGCTGCTCCAGCCGTATTGGAAAAACGGATAGAGCGATAACAGCAATAAAATGGGGCCGACCACACCCAGCGCACTACGGTGCCATTGCCGGTGGCTGAACCAGCCAAGTCCGTTGAGTACCAGGGCAATCCAGGCAAACAACGGTAACAGGGTATTAACAAACAAACCTTCCCATTGGCTGAGAAAACCCAACCCGACCGCAGCGCCCAGGCTGGCGATGGCCGGGAAACACATGGCGCATCCCATAGCAGAAACCAGCGCGCCCAATGAGCTAATCTTATCGCCGAAACGGGTCAGTAACTGTATTAGCATTTCCATGCTTTACTCCTTGAGCGTTGATGGATAACCCGCATTAGTGGTGGCTTCGGTCAGTGCTTTTACTGTGGTTTTTTCGTCGTCGAATGTGACAACTGCCAATTTGGTTTCAAAGGTGACTTCAGCTTTACTCACACCCTCAACATTTTTTAAGGCATTTTTGACCGTAAAGGGGCAGGTCACACAGTTCATGGTTGGAACTTCCAAAGTAACTGTTTTCGGCGCAGCAAAAGCGGTCAGGCTGGTCAAGGCTAGCAAAGACAACAAGGCAATTTTCTTCATCATTTTCTCCAGTAACGTATTAAGTCATTAATAAAAGTGAGCGGTAAGAAAGTATTCAGGCAAACCAGACAATCCAATAATTGCTGGTGACTAGCACCAACGCAGTCAGTGCCGTTAACCAAAAGATCACCTGCCGGCGTTTTCGCACTTGAGGAACTGCACAGGCGGTGCCTGGCTCACAGTCCTCAACGGGGCGATAGACCTTCCAGCCTGCGAAGCCAAATAAGGCTAAAACCAGCAGGATAAAAATGGGACGATAAGGTTCTAACAAGGTTAAATTACCAATCCAGGAGCCACTCACGCCTAGCAGCAACAACACGAAAGGACCAGCGCAGCACAGGCCAGCGCCAACAGCCGCGATAACGCCGCCAATAATAGGTAGATTGGATTCTTTCTGTGACACGACTTACTCCTCTGATTTCAGTGTATGGAGCAAGTGTAATCTCCGTACCGATGTACGGAGTCAAACGTTTTTGTGATGCCCGTGTAAAACTAATTAAGGTTGCAGGGAGTCGATAATGGGACAATGTGAGTCATCGTTATTACTCTGACATTGCGTCAATAATGCCTTGAGTGCGCTTTCGAGCCGCTTCAGATCGGCAATTTTTTCCATGACGGCGCTGAGTTTATACTCGGCCAGCTCCTGCACCTGAGCACATGGGCGGTCATTCAAGCTTAGCAGGTTGGCGATCTCTTCCAGGGTAAACCCCAATTCTTGCGCCCGCTTAATGAACCGGATGCGTTTAACCGTTTCATCGGGATAATGGCGGTAGCCCAACTCGGGTTTTGGCGGTTGCTCTATTAATCCACGACGCTCATAGAAGCGAACGGTTTCTATATTGATAGCCAGTTCTTTGGCAACTTTACTGATAGTTCTTGTCATGTTCATATCTCTTTTACCCGAACGGTATCTATAAGAACCGCCATTTTCTCCATCAATATATGGGTAGCGTTATTGGAGAGCTGCTGTCCTTCTTCAATGTACTCCCAGACGGTGGCATCGCTCTTCCATCCGCCTTGCTTTTTAATCAACTCAAAATCAACTCGTTCTCGGGCTGCCGATGTAGAGAGGCCGCGCCGGAAGCTATGGCTGCTCAATTCCGGTACAAAATCGAACTGGCAGGCGTTACCCAAAGTCTTGAGTAATTCATTAATGGCACTGGGATTCAACGCTTTAGGCTGAATCTTATCCCACCGGTTAATGGGGCGAAAAACCGGACCTTCATTAATGCCACCCAGTTCTATCCAGTTTTTCATGGCCGTAGCAGGACAGCAGTCTGGTGCACCGAAAGGCACCGAAAAAGCCGGTCAACACCAGCGCGATATCCCTCAGTTTCTTTTTGGTGGTTGGTAGTTGCCGCAAATGATTCACCATTTGGGCGACGTGCTCCAAGCGCAATGCCTTGGCTTTGCGCTTGGGTTGGCCATGGGTACGACGAACGCCTTCCATGGTTTTGCGGACCAACGGATCACTTACTGGATCGATGAGCCCTTGATAATGGTGCCATTGGCTAATAGCGGTCAGGTGCAGATCCAGGGTTCGGGGATTAAGCGATTCGGCTCTGGCCAGCAGGTAACGCACGACAGTATCCCGATCCGAGGGCAGGCGACCACCCCATTTTTCAAATTGTCGAATGGCCGAACGGTAGGCTTTACGTGTGTTGTCGGATGTCGCTGCCTGGAGGTATTGCCGTAGTGGTTCGGGCCCCTGGCGTTCAACCAGGGTCGCATCCTTATTACGTAACGACAAGTTGCTAGCCTGTATTGGCGGTTTGTTGTTCATGAATAGGATTTCCTTCGATGTCGCTCAAAAGGCGGCTATGTACCGGCGTTACAAGTCGAAAATTTACGTCAAGATCAACTAGCCCACGATAAGGATGATTATCAGTGGTTAGTATCATGAATTCAAGCGATCTTGAAACGAACCAATATAATGTTATATTACGTGTTATGTAATATGTTACTAAATAATCCGAGAGGAATCACCATGGCCCGTGCCGGAGTCACTTATCACGATATCGCTAAAGCCGCTGAAGCCATTAAAACACAAGGCCAGGAACCCACGGTGGATCGGGTGCGCGAACACCTGGGCACCGGCAGCAAAAGCACCATCGCGCCATTGCTCAAGCGTTGGCGGTCAGACAATGGGGAGGCGGCCGATGTCAGTGGGCTGCCGAACGACCTCGTCGAGGTGGTAAAGTCCCTGCATGAGCGGGTACAGCAGATGGCCGACCACCGTATCGAACAAGCTCGCCAGGAATTCGAGACTTTAAAGGAAGAACTCCGCAAAGAGTTGACCCATGCCGACAACACCATGGCGCAACTAACTGCCCGACAACGGGACCTGGAGAACCAGACCGAACGGCTGAGCAAAGAAAAAAGCGAGCAAAGTCGGTCCCTGGAAGACGCGCGTGTCAGCCTGGCCAAGGCCGAGTCCCAGCGGGACGAAGCTGCTGCACGGATTGTTGAATTGAAGGAGAGCGTTGCGGAACTCAAACAAGAAAATAAGGATATCCGCGATCATTTCGAACATTACCAGCAGCGTACTGCCGAAGACCGCCAGCAGGAGCGCGAACAATTCCGTTCAGTTAACCAGGGGCTGAACGATCAGATCCAGGATCTGCAACACCGGCTCGCCCAGGCTGAGTCGAGAGCGTCAGAGCTGTTTGACGCCAATGTGCAGTTACAACGACATGCCGATGAATTAAAACGGGCCAATGGGGCGCTAAATAGCGACGTGAAGGGAAAGATAGAAGATGTCCAGAACCTGAAACACGAGCTTGAAGAAGCCGTGGCAAAGTGCCGGGAATACCAGCATCAAAATGATCATTTGGCGCAAAACATGGCCGTGCTCACCACTCAGAAAGCTGATGTTGATAAGCAAGTGGCCGTCTTATCCCAAACACTGGAGACCACAAAAACCGAATTGAAAACCACCCAGGATAAAGCGGCGCTTCTGATCGACGAGAATAAAGTCATTCTTCAGGAAAAAGCCGTGATCCAAGGTCAATTTAAACAGCTCCAAAGTTCGCTGTAGCCGGATGGATGTATTTTGAGCGCCCGGCAGCTTAATGGTGGAATCGTCGTAGCTCATCAAATTTGTCGGTTCTTCCACTTGAAGCTTCTGTGCTTCTTCACATCAAGGATCTTTTGCCAATGAATCTGCTGTCAATTTTCACAATATTTGTAATTACTGCGGTTGCCGAAATTGTAGGTTGTTATCTGCCGTGGCTGGTACTGAAACAGAACAAGTCGGTATGGTTGTTAATTCCTGCTGCGCTTTCGCTGGCGTTATTTGCGTGGCTGTTGACGCTTCACCCAACGGCGGCAGGTCGCACTTATGCTGCCTATGCGGGCATATATCTGGGCGTTGCTCTCCTCTGGTTGCGTATTGTTGACGGAGTGGCGCTCACCCGTTGGGACATCGCGGGGGCTTTGGTCGCATTGGTAGGGGTTACCATCATCGTTATACAGCCAACGGCCGGTTAGGCAAGGCGCCATAATGTTGAATAATATCAGCCACTTATGCTCAAAGTGGCTAAATCCAACGCTTTTACCGGCCGGACCTCTGATATGAGATCATGTTTGTCATCTGGAGCCATGGAACAGGGTTCATCATGAGTCATCAACTTACCTTCGCCGACAGTGAATTCAGCAGTAAGCGCCGTCAGACCAGAAAAGAGATTTTCTTGTCCCGCATGGAGCAGATTCTGCCATGGCAAAACATGGTGGAAGTCATCGAGCCGTTTTACCCCAAGGCTGGTAATGGCCGGCGACCTTATCCGCTGGAAACCATGCTACGCATTCACTGCATGCAGCATTGGTACAACCTGAGCGATGGCGCGATGGAAGATGCTCTGTACGAAATCGCCTCCATGCGTCTGTTTGCCCGGTTATCCCTGGATAGCGCCTTGCCGGACCGCACCACCATCATGAATTTCCGCCACCTGCTGGAGCAGCATCAACTGGCCCGCCAATTGTTCAAGACCATCAATCGCTGGCTGGCCGAAGCAGGCGTCATGATGACTCAAGGCACCTTGGTCGATGCCACCATCATTGAGGCACCCAGCTCGACCAAGAACAAAGAGCAGCAACGCGATCCGGAGATGCATCAGACCAAGAAAGGCAATCAGTGGCACTTTGGCATGAAGGCCCACATTGGTGTCGATGCCAAGAGTGGCCTGACCCACAGCCTGGTCACCACCGAGGCCAACGAGCATGACCTCAATCAGCTGGGTAATCTGCTGCATGGAGAGGAGCAATTTGTCTCAGCCGATGCCGGCTACCAAGGGGCGCCACAGCGCGAGGAGCTGGCCGAGGTGGATGTGGACTGGCTGATCGCCGAGCGCCCCGGCAAGGTAAGAACCTTGAAACAGCATCCACGCAAGAACAAAACGGCCATCAACATCGAATACATGAAAGCCAGCATCCGGGCGAAGGTGGAGCACCCATTTCGCATCATCAAGCGACAGTTCGGCTTCGTGAAAGCCAGATACAAGGGGTTGCTGAAAAACGATAACCAACTGGCGATGTTATTCACGCTGGCCAACCTGTTTCGGGCGGACCAAATGATACGTCAGTGGGAGAGATCTCACTAAAAACTGGGGATAACGCCTTAAATGGCGAAGAAACGGTCTAAATAGGCTGATTCAAGGCATTTACGGGAGAAAAAATCGGCTCAAACATGAAGAAATGAAATGACTGAGTCAGCCGAGAAGAATTTCCCCGCTTATTCGCACCTTCCCTAACTCACTGCGCTTCACGCGCTGGTTAGCAAGGGTGGTTCTCAGTACTCCCGCAATGACGATATGCTTAGGTTCTTGTCCCAGATCGCGCATTTCCAGCACTACTTTACCGACTACTCTGCACATTTCACGGTACAACTCGTCGTCTTTCGTCTGATTTCCCATTTTTGCCCGCTCGTCATTAACTCAAACCAACAGCATATATCACTCTGAGGATTTAGACAAAATTCAATGAAAATCAAATAAATGTTATCATTCTACTGAATTCTCTGAAGTCGATTAACGAGCTCAGCAAGACTTCCTGCCTGCATTTTTTCCATCACCCGCGCCCGGTGCACTTCAACCGTACGCACGGCAATATTCATGGCATCAGCAATTTCCCGATTCATTAACCCTTTTGCTACCAGATGCGCCAGTTCCCGTTCTTTTGGCGTAAGTTGTTGGTAGCATGAGATGATCTCTTGTCGCGAGAACGCCGCTGCCGAGACCTGCAAGGCATGTTCTAATGCTGCCTGAAGCGGCACGGCTGACACCGGTTTTTGCAAAAAGTCGACCGCGCCACGTTTCATTTGCTCAACCGCCATCGGCACATCGCCGTGCCCGGTGAGAAAGACCACCGCCAGCGTACTTGCTTTCTGACGCATGATTTCATGCACAGCGTGCCCATCCAGTACCGGCATACGCATATCCAGCAGTAGTACGCCCACCTGGTGCAAATTTGCCTCGGCGAGGAATTTCTCGCCTTGCTCCCAGCAAGACACTTCATATCCCAGACTTTCCAATAAAAACGCACAGGCCTGGGTAACGGCAATGTCGTCATCCAGCAGATGAATTATCGCCACTACGGCCTCCTTCCTGATTTGGCTTAAAATACAATGTCACTCTCGCCCCCGCTTTACCGTCCGGGGCCTGCTGATTTTTGATCTCAATATCTCCGTTTGCGTAGCGCACCAGTCGCTGACAAATGGCCAGTCCTAGCCCCATACCTTCTTTGCGGGTGGTCATAAACGGCTGAAACGCCTGATACAACTGAGCCTCGTCAATACCTCCGGCATTATCCTGCACCTGAATACGCACGCCGCCATCCTTATGCAGGGCGCTAAACCATACCGTCGTAGCGCCTGCCTGGGCGGCATTGAGTACCAGGTTAGCCAGCACCTGCTCAAGAAGAACGCTTGGCAGCATCAACGTTAACGCCTTACTAACCTGCGTGTGCAGCGTTATCGCCGGGAATTGCTGGGGCATACGCAGTAATTGCCAGACGTGATGGATAGCATCGTGAACGTTGATGGCTTGCCAGTCATCGGTGAGTACCGGATTGCCCTGTGCCTGGCTGACCCACTGCCGGAGATTGCGCAGCGTATCGGCTCCTCGTTGTGCCTGAGCGTCTATGTGCTCAAGCGCGGGCAGCAACGGATGCTGCTCATCCTGACCACGCAGGCGAATTAGACAGCCTTGGGCATAATGACGGATAGCAGACAACGGCTGATTGAGTTCATGGGCAAAACCGGAGGTCATCTCCCCCAGCACGCTCATTTGGCGGGCAGTCTCCAGCGCCTGTTCCTGTTTGTGCAACAACACGTTGTTCCGCTCCAGCTGCCTGCCACGTCGGCGAACCAACAGCATCACCCAGATGTAATTGAGCGTAAGCAACAGCAATACGATGACCACGCCCCCCATCGCCAGTCGGTGTTGAATAAACCAGCTTTTGACATCCAGCCACAGCTGACGCTGCTGCGGATGCTGTCGGACGTCGCGCAGCAACGCTTCTACTTCACGGGTCGAGGCGGGCGCACCCCAGCGAAACGTCGCGTTTTGCGGTGCATTGAACAGTACCCGCGTGACGCGATCGGCCAGCTCGTCACTCACTGCAGGTAGTGCGGCAAATGACCAGTCCGGATAGAGCGGCGTACTGGTTAAACAGGGAATTGAAGTCGGATGATTCAACACGGTCATAAAATCGGTTTTACGGATGAGGCCTTCTTCATCCATTTTTTCCAGCAGGCACACCGGCACGATCACCGCCTGCACGGCTTTTTCACGTAATAAATAGAGTAAGGCATCGGCGGGAAATCCGGTAAACGTCAGACGTAAATCACGTTCAGGGCGCAGACCGGCATCACTGAGCGCTTTATATCCCAGCAAATAGCCGCCAAACGCCTGAGCATCAATGGCGCCAACCGTTTTGCCGATCAGATCGTGTGCGGAGGTTAACCCACTGTCGCGCCTGACGAGAATGGCGCTGCCAATCACGTTACTGGTGGCTTTCCCACCACGGGTGGATCGTAACGACGCCAGCCAGCGTAGCGCTGAGCGGCTGTTAAGCTGGACAAACTGCGCCGGATTGGTGACCACAAAGTGTACCGTTCCACGATTCACCGCCTCCTGCATCTGCCGCAGGTCCAGCGGTTGAATATGAAACTGCTCACCGGGGATTTGCTGATTCAACAAGGTTTCCAGCGGCTGCCAGTGATTACGTGTAGAAACCTCCCCGCGCATTGCCAAAACGCCAATGTTCCATGTCTGCGCCCTGACCGCGCCACTTAGCATCCACAGCGACGCCAGTACCGTCAGACATCTTACTACGTTGCGTCCCACTCAATTGTCCCTGTCAATTATGTTGTTTTAGATCAACAACAAGCCGGGTATGTGGTTAACCACAATAGAGTATACCCCGTCACGATTTTTACACTGTAAATCATTGAGATTCTTTATTCATCACACGCAAATCAACGGCGTGACCAATGTTTCGTTGTTGCATCGTGACGGGAGAAAATATGGACAGCAGTAAACGGCAGTTTCTCCAGCGACTGGGCGTCCTGACCGCTGGCGCATCACTGGTTCCGCTGGCTCAGGCGCAATTTCCCTTTTCGCCTGAACGCCACGAAGGCTCACAACAGCATCGCTACGCCATGCTGGTTGACCTGCGACGCTGTATCGGCTGCCAGGCCTGTACCGTCAGTTGCGCCATTGAAAACCAGACGCCACAGGGCGAATTTCGTACCCTCGTCAACCAGTATCAAGTACAGATTGAAGGCCAGCAAAGCGTTACCAACGTCCTGCTGCCGCGACTGTGCAACCATTGTGATAATCCCCCTTGCGTGCCCGTTTGCCCGGTACAAGCCACTTTCCAACGCGAAGACGGCATTGTGGTGGTCGACAACACACGCTGCGTGGGCTGCGCCTATTGCGTGCAGGCCTGCCCTTATGATGCGCGATTCATCAACCATGAAACGCAAACCGCCGATAAATGTACCTTTTGCGTTCACCGCCTCGAAGCGGGGCTGCTCCCGGCCTGTGTGGAATCCTGCGTCGGCGGCGCGCGCATCATTGGCGATATTAAAGATCCGCACAGCCGCATTTCGCAAATGCTGCATGAGCACCATGACGCCATCAAAGTCCTGAAGCCGGAAAGCGGTACGTCTCCTCACGTGTTCTATCTGGGGCTGGATGAGGCGTTTGTTACCCCATTGATGGGACGTGCTCAACCCGCTCTCTGGCAGGAGGTTTAAATGAACCATTCACTGATTATCGACGAGGTTCTGGCCCATCCCCAGGACGTAAGCTGGTTACCCTGGGCCGTACAATATTTCTTTTTCATCGGCATTGCCGCCTGCGCCGCGCTGTTCGCATGCGTTCTCCACTGGTGCAAAAAAGAAACGGCAGACCTGGAGAATCTGACGCTGCTAATCGCCCTGACCTGCGCGATTACCGCGCCGCTGGCGCTGACTGCTGATCTACACCAAACCGCCCGCGTCTGGCACTTCTATGCGTATCCGACGCCATGGTCCTGGATGCCGTGGGGCGCGCTGTTTTTACCGCTGTTTACCGGTTTTTTAGGTCTGTGGTTTCTGGCGCAGCATGTGAAACGGCTAACGCTAAAAAGTTACAGCGTCACAAAATGGTTAGCACTTGGTAGCGCGCTGTCCGCCATCGGATTGCTGGTTTACACCGGCCGTGAAGTGTCGGTGGTACAGGCGCGTCCCATTTGGTTCAGTTACGCCTTTCCGGTTGCGATGTTCCTCAGCGCGCTGCAAACATTTCTTGCCCTGCTTATTGCCACGACAAATAGCAAGGACGCACTACCGCGTAAGCTAGCGTGGGGGCAAATGGTCACGTTGATCGCGCTGGCTATCGTGGTGGCGATCTGGGCGAGTGGGAATACGCTTTCCGGTTCGGCTATCCGTCAGTGGCTGGATGTTGCCTCTTCAGCACAACACTACGCTATCGGTTGGGTTGCGCTATGGCTTGTTTCGCTTGCTCTTTGCGGGTTGGTTGTACGTTACCCCTTATCGCTACCGCTGCGCATATTACTCGCTTTTAGCGCTATGGCGCTGTGCTGGCTAATGCGCTGGACGTTACTCATCCAGGTGCAGACCGTACCGAAATTTAACGCGCAGTTTAATCCCTATACCCTGCCCGGCGGCACCGATGGCTGGCTGGCTATTGTGGGTACCTTCGGCCTGTGGATAGCACTGATTATTATTGTTCGTGAAGCCCTGAACGCGATCGCAAGGAGAATGCAACATGGCTAATTTAACCCGTCGTCAGTGGCTTAAAGTCGGCCTTGCCGTAGGTGGCATGGTGACTTTTGGCCTGAGTTATCGGGATGTGGCAAAGCGCGCGATAGACGGTTTGTTGGACGGAACCTCGGGCAAAATTACCCGTGACCGCATTTTTGCCAACGCGCTCATCCCCGAAGCCAACGCCCGGCCTCACTGGCAGCAAAACCCGCAGCAGGTGATCTCGATGACGCAGTGCTTTGGTTGCTGGACGCAGTGTGGTGTACGGGTTCGCGTTGACACTGAGCAAGGCAAAGTGCTGCGCATTGCGGGCAACCCTTATCATCCGTTGTCGCACGAGCACCATATAGACGCCTCTGTCCCCTTTGCCACGGCAATGGAACAGTTGACCGGGGAGTCAGGTCTTGACGCACGTTCTACCGCCTGCGCCCGTGGTGCAACCTTACTCGAAGGTCTGTACAGCCCGCTACGTATTCTGGAGCCTATGAAGCGCGTCGGTAAACGCGGTGAAGGAAAATGGCAGCGCATCAGCTTCGAACAGCTGATCAAAGAGGTGGTGGAAGGTGGGGATTTGTTTGGTGAAGGCCACGTTGATGGTCTGAGAGCTATCCACGATCCCACTACACCGCTTGATGCGAAACATCCCGGCTTTGGCCCAAAATCCAATCAACTGCTGGTCACCAATACCAGCGATGAAGGACGTGATACCTTTTTACGTCGCTTCGCACTGAACAGTTTCGGCAGTAAAAACTTCGGCGCTCATGGCGCTTACTGCGGTCTGGCCTATCGGGCCGGTTCAGGTGCGTTAATGGGCGATCTGGATAAAAATACCCACGTAAAACCCGACTGGGATAACGTCGAATTCGCGCTGTTTATGGGCACCTCTCCGGCGCAATCCGGCAACCCGTTTAAGCGCCAGGCCCGCCAGCTGGCCAGCGCCCGTTTACGTGACGACTTCCGCTATGTTGTGGTGGCGCCAGCCCTGCCATTAACCACGGTGCTGGCTGACGATCGCGGCCACTGGCAGCCCGTACGACCGGGAAGCGACTCCGCGCTGGCTATGGGGATGATAAGCTGGATTATCGATAAACAACGCTATAACGCTGATTATCTCGCCATTCCCGGCGTGCAGGCCATGCAGCAGGCAGGAGAAAAAAGCTGGACTAATGCAACGCATCTGGTGATTACCGATGAAATTCCAACGCTTGCCGGACAACACCTGACCCTCGCCCATCTGAGTGCAAACGCAGCCCAGGAGCCGGTGGTCGTCAACGAGGCCGGTGAGATTGTCGCCGCCAGCAGTTGCCCGCGCGCTCAGCTGTTTGTTACCCGTGAAGTGACGCTGGCCGACGGGCAGACAGTAACGGTAAAAAGCAGCTTCCAGTGTCTGCGTGAGTCCGCCGAGAAACTGTCGCTAACGCAGTACAGCCAGCAGTGTGGGGTGTCAGAAGCAGACATTGCCGTTCTGGCCGACGCATTCACCCGCCACGGGCGTAAAGCGGCGGTGATCACGCACGGCGGAATGATGGCAGGCAATGGATTTTATAACGCCTGGTCGGTGATGATGCTCAATGCGCTTATTGGTAACCTCAGCCTTGAAGGCGGCGTGTTCGTCGGCGGCGGCAAATTTAATGGTGCCACCGACGGTCCGCGCTACAACATGGACAGCTTCGCCGGGAAGGTAAAACCGAAAGGGTTAAGCATCGCGCGCAGTAAAACCGCTTATGAGTCTTCGGAAGAGTACCGCAATAAGGTGGCTGCCGGGCAATCGCCCTTCCCGGCTAAAGCGCCGTGGTATCCGTTTGTCGCCGGTCAGCTTACCGAACTCCTCGTCTCGGCGCTTGAAGGTTACCCTTATCCGCTGAAAGCCTGGATCTCCAACATGACCAACCCGTTTTACGGCATTGCGGGGTTACGCGGCGTGGCGGAAGAAAAGCTCAAGGATCCTGCTCGTCTGCCGCTGTTTATTGCCATTGACGCCTTTATGAACGAAACCACGGCGCTGGCAGATTACATCGTGCCGGATACCCACAACTTCGAAAGCTGGGGATTCAGCGCTCCGTGGGCGGGCGTGGCCAGCAAAGCCACCACCGCGCGTTGGCCAGTTGTCAGATCGGCGACCAGCCTCACGGCTGACGGTCAACCGGCCTCGATGGAGTCTTTCTGTATCGCAGTGGCAAAGCGCATCGGGCTACCTGGATTCGGCGACAATGCAATTACCGATCCGCAAGGTAATCACTATCCGTTGAACCGTGCGGAAGATTACTACCTGCGTCTCGCGGCCAATATTGCGTTTATGGGCAAAGCTCCGGTTGCTGAAGCACAGCCGGAAGACATAGCGCTGACCGGGGTCCAGCGGATCATGCCTGTGATGACCCAAACGTTGAAAACCGATGAAATCAGCCGAGTGGCGTTTATCTACTCCCGCGGCGGGCGCTTTGCGCCGGACAACAGCGGGCGAGTTGATAACCGCGTCGGCAATGCCTGGGAAAAACCGCTCCAAATCTGGAATGCGAACGTCGCCGCGCACCGCCATGCGATTACTGGCGAGCGCTACAGCGGCTGCCCGGCCTGGTATCCATCACGTCTGTCAGATGGACGTGCGGTCGAGGAGTTGTTCCCGGAACAAGAGTGGCCGTTGAAGCTGATTTCCTTCAAATCCAATACCATGTCCAGCGCCACGGCGGTGATCCCACGCCTTCATCATCTGAAGCCGGTTAATCTGGTGGCGCTCAATCCACAGGATGGTCAGCGGTATGGTTTAGCACACGGCGATATCGTGCGTATCACCACCCCTGGTGGTCAGGCGCAAGCGCAGATAAGCCTGCTGCATGGCGTCATGCCGGGTGTCATCGCCATTGAACATGGTTACGGACATAAAGAAATGGGCGCGGCACAGCATACCCTCGACGGTGAGCCGATGGCGTTTGATGAGCAGATTAAGTCGGGGATTAATCTCAACGAATTGGGTTTTGCGGACCCAACCCGACAGGTAGCCAATACCTGGCTTGACTGGGTGTCGGGTGCGTCGGTGCGTCAGGGGTTGCCAGCGAGAATTGAGCGAGTGTAGCTCTGGTGCCGCATGGCATCGCGAACGCGTTTTACCCGGCCTACAGGACATCGTAGGCCGGATAAAGCACTGCCGCCACCCGGCAAAAAGCAGATTAGTTGTTTACCGGGATCACCGCACCTTTATATTTAGTACGGATCCAGTCCTGGATCTCTTTTGAATGCAGGACATCAACCAACGCTACGATATCCTTTTTCTTCTCGTCGCCACGATGCACGGTAATGATGTTGGCATACGGGTTGTTTTCACCACTTTCAACGGCAATAGGATCTTTCACTGGATCCAGCCCGGCATCGATGGCGTAGTTGGCGTTAATCACCACCGCATCGCCTTCGTCGTTGTTATACATCTGCGGTAACAGCGCGGCTTCCACGTTTGGCAGGAACTTCAGCTTTTTCGGGTTTTCGACGATATCGCTAATGCGCGCGGTTACTTTATCCACGCCCGGCTTCAGCTTGATCACACCCTCTTTTTCGAAAATCGACAGAATACGACCTTCCTCAGATACCGCATCACGCATGATGACTTTGCCGCCTTCCGGCAGATCTTTAAGTGATTTCACTTTTTTCGAATAGATACCAATCGGCTCAATGTGAATCGCTCCGGCGCTAACGAAGTCATACGTTTTATCGCCTGCATGGTCTTTAATCACGCTGTTCAGGTACGGAATATGCTGGAAGTAGTTGGCATCAATCTCACGGCCAGCCAGCGCAGTGTTCGGCAGAATGTAATCCTGGAACGGTTTAATCTCCAGATCGATCCCCTGCTTCGCCAGAATCGGTTTGGCCTGTTCAAAGATCTCCGCATGCGGCACGTTAGACGCGCCAACGGTCAGAGTATCAGCCCAGGAGGCAAAGCTCAGGGCGCTTAAGGTTGCTGCGGCGAGTAACGTCAGTGATTTTTTCATGATAATGGTTTCCGTATTTTATTAGCGTTTATCTAAGGAAGGTGCGAACAAGTCCCTGATATGAGATCATGTTTGTCATCTGGAGCCATGGAACAGGGTTCATCATGAGTCATCAACTTACCTTCGCCGACAGTGAATTCAGCAGTAAGCGCCGTCAGACCAGAAAAGAGATTTTCTTGTCCCGCATGGAGCAGATTCTGCCATGGCAAAACATGGTGGAAGTCATCGAGCCGTTTTACCCCAAGGCTGGTAATGGCCGGCGACCTTATCCGCTGGAAACCATGCTACGCATTCACTGCATGCAGCATTGGTACAACCTGAGCGACGGTGCCATGGAAGATGCCCTGTACGAAATCGCCTCCATGCGCCTGTTTGCCCGGTTATCCCTGGATAGCGCCCTGCCGGATCGCACCACCATCATGAATTTCCGCCACCTGCTCGAGCAGCATCAACTGGCCCGTCAATTGTTCAAGACCATCAATCGCTGGCTGGCCGAAGCAGGCGTCATGATGACCCAAGGCACCTTGGTGGATGCCACCATCATTGAGGCACCCAGCTCGACCAAGAACAATGAGCAGCAACGCGATCCGGAGATGCATCAGACCAAGAAAGGCAATCAGTGGCACTTTGGCATGAAGGCCCACATTGGTGTCGATGCCAAGAGTGGCCTGACCCACAGCCTGGTCACCACCGAGGCCAACGAGCATGACCTCAATCAGCTGGGTAATCTGCTGCATGGAGAGGAGCAATTTGTCTCAGCCGATGCCGGCTACCAAGGGGCGCCACAGCGCGAGGAGCTGGCCGAGGTGGATGTGGACTGGCTGATCGCCGAGCGCCCCGGCAAGGTAAGAACCTTGAAACAGCATCCACGCAAGAACAAAACGGCCATCAACATCGAATACATGAAAGCCAGCATCCGGGCGAAGGTGGAGCACCCATTTCGCATCATCAAGCGACAGTTCGGCTTCGTGAAAGCCAGATACAAGGGGTTGCTGAAAAACGATAACCAACTGGCGATGTTATTCACGCTGGCCAACCTGTTTCGGGCGGACCAAATGATACGTCAGTGGGAGAGATCTCACTAAAAACTGGGGATAACGCCTTAAATGGCGAAGAAACGGTCTAAATAGGCTGATTCAAGGCATTTACGGGAGAAAAAATCGGCTCAAACATGAAGAAATGAAATGACTGAGTCAGCCGAGAAGAATTTCCCCGCTTATTCGCACCTTCCCTATAGCGCGGAGATTGACATGGCGATAGGCTTTGTTGAATAAATCAGATTTCGGGTAAGTCTCCCCCGTAGCGGGTTGTGTTTTCAGGCAATACGCACGCTTTCAGGCATACCTGCTTTCGTCATTTTGTTCAGCGCTCGTACCAGGGCCATAGCCTCCGCAACCTGACCATCGTAGTCACGCAGTGTCAGTGAACCTCCGAACAGCTGTTTTACCCGGTACATCGCCGTTTCCGCTATCGAGCGACGGTTATAATCTGTTGTCCATTTCCACCGCGCATTACTCCCGGTCAGCCGCTGATTCGCAACAGCACGGTTACGGTCTGCATATTCACCGGGCCAGTAACCCGCGCCTTTTCGGGGCGGGATAAGCGCGCTGATTTTCTTACGCCGCAGTTCATCGTGACAGAGCCGGGTGTCGTAAGCGCCGTCTGCCGATGCTGCCCTGATTTTTCTGTGAGTCTGCCGGATAAGACCCGGGAAGGCTTCTGAGTCCGTCACATTGTTCAGCGACAGGTCTGCACAGATGATTTCATGTGTGTTGCTGTCAACTGCCAGATGCAACTTTCGCCATATACGACGGCGTTCTTTGCCGTGTTTTTTGACTTTCCATTCGCCTTCACCAAAGACCTTCAGCCCGGTGGAATCAATCACCAGATGCGCGATTTCACCCCGGGTGGACGTTTTGAAACTGACATTAACCGACTTTGCGCGCTTGCTGACACTGGTGTAATCCGGGCAGCGCAACGGAACATTCATCAGTGTAAAAATGGAATCAATAAAACCCTGCGCAGCGCGCAGGGTCAGCCTGAATACGCGTTTAATGACCAGCACAGTCGTGATGGCAAGGTCAGAATAGCGCTGAGGTCTGCCTCGTGAAGAAGGTGTTGCTGACTCATACCAGGCCTGAATAGCTTCATCATCCAGCCAGAAAGTTATGGAGCCACGGTTGATGAGGGCTTTATTGTAGGTGGGCCAGTTGGTGATTTTGAACTTTTGCTTTGCCACGGAACGGTCTGCGTTGTCGGGAAGATGCGTGATCTGATCCTTCAACTCAGCAAAAGTTCGATTTATTCAACAAAGCCACGTCGAGCATGAACAACAATTAGTTGTTTTCGGTATCTTGCACAAAAGCATGGTTCCTCTCTCTCATGTGGGTGAGCGAGAACTAATTTGATCTCGTAAAAAATTAAGGCATCTCAAAAATGACGAAGGAATCCAAACGACTATCGATTTTATCAACCCAAGAGATAAACGACATTTTTGAGCGGCCAAAGTTCACCGATGATGAACGGCGTTTATATTTTGATTTGAGCGCCAGCGAACGTGCGTTAGTTGATGCAATTCATACAACATCGGTTGCAGTGAATTTGATTTTGCAATTGGGATATTTCAAGGCCAAACAGTTGTTTTTTGTCTATGAGGCTGATGAAATCTCAGATGATATTCGTTTTATTGTGACAATATATTTCCCCCAAACGCACTGGCAAAGCATCAAAGTACTTTCGAAGCCAACACGTCTAGAGCAGCAACGAGCCATTCTTAAGCTGTTTAACTATTCATTATGTAACAATGCCAATAAAGACGAGTTGGAAGTTAAAGCTGCTCGTGTTGCAACAATATCGACCCAACCGCTCTACATTTTACGTGAAATAATACAATATCTTGAAACTCGACACTGGGTTTCACCGGGCTACACTTTTCTGCAAGACTTGGTTTCTCGTGCTGTTACTGGTGAAAGAAAACGAATTGCCAGCATACTCAAAAGCACAATACCAACATCCACTGCATTACGGCTCGAAGAGCTTCTTAATTCAGATGAGGGTATGTTTCGGATCAGCTCACTGAAGCATGAGGCTAAAGATTTCAGTTATAAAGAATTGCGACATGAAGTAGCACGCCGACAGTTTTTTCAGCCATTGCATGAGTTCGCTCAGCAATTTCTGGTGACAGCCGGTATTTCCAATGAAAGTGGGAAATATTATGCCTCACTGGTCAGGTTCTACACCACCTACAAACTCCAACGTATGAAAAAAGAGACAGCTCAGTTGTATTTGCTGTTTTTTGCCTTCCATCGGTTTCGACAAATCAATGACAATTTAATTGAAGCGCTGATCCACTGGGTCGATCAATATGAGAAACAAGCCAAACGTGCTGCTGATGAAGCTATGAATACAGCCGTGGCGAATGCTGCCAAAAATTTACAAGCGGCGGGCCATGTACTCAGTTTGTTTACTGATGATCAGTTCACCGACGACACGCCCTTTTCCTCCATCAAGGAAAAAGCGTTTACATTACTTGACCCAGAACAATTTCCAGTTGTCTCTGATTACTTGCGTAATATCGCGTTCGACAAAACGGCATTTGAATGGTCACATTACACAAAATTATCGGCGACCTTTAAACGTAATCTCCGACAACTGTTCTCGGATCTAGATTTTGCAGGACGGGTTGAAGACTCTCCCTTACTGGAAGCGGTTGAGTTTTTACAAAATCTATTACGGGCAAACAAATCACCTCGGCAGGCAGATCCAAATTTGTTTCCTGTTGAGATAATTGTCAAAGGATTACGCCGTTATTTATTTCGTAAAGAAGGTAATACATTCAAGGATCTTGATGTAGATTGCTATGAATTTTTGGTTTACCGCTTACTACGTAACTCGCTGGAAGCGGGTGATTTATATGTCAAAAATAGTAATGAATTTCGCCGATTTGAGGATGACCTGATCAGTGATCTGAGATGGCAAGATAAAGAGCTGGTATTGCGTGAGATCGGCGCACCTATTTTGCTTGCACCGATCGAGGATACTTTGGCAGAACTTCATGCCATGATGGAGGCTCGTTATGCGGCCATCAATCAACATATTGCTGATGGTGTTAATAAACATATCAAAGTAATTGGTGCTGCTGAAAAACGCCGTTGGAAACTTCTCTATCCAAGCAGTGATGAGCCGGTAAATAGTGATTTTTACAGTCAGTTACCAGGGATCGGGATTGCCGATTTATTGTGGTTTGTGGCCGGTAATACTGGGTTTTTGAGTGCATTCACCCATGTGCTAGATCGTTATGTGAAGCATGAAGCCGATCCCCGAGAAATATTCGCCTGCATTGTTGCGATGGGAACGAATATGGGGTTAGCAAAAATGGCTGAAGTATCTGGTTTGAGTGCACAGGCTATGGCTGGAACTGCCAGAAATTATCTCCGGCTGGAGACTTTACGAGCAGCAAACGATGCCATTAGTAATGCAACCAGTCAGCTACCGGCATTTCATCTTTATAATATTCAAGATACATTACATTCCAGCAGTGATGGGCAGCGTATGGAGACACAAATCAATACGCTCAATGCCCGATATTCACCCAAATATTTCGGATTGCAGAAAGGTGTAAGTGCCTACACGTTAGTCGCAAATCACGTCCCTATTAATGCCAAGATCATTGGTACTCACGAGCATGAAAGCCATTATGTTTTTGATTTGTTGCATAACAATACATCGGACATAAAACCGGAGCGGCATTCCACCGATACACACGGCACGAATCAGGTAAACTTCTGGATCTTGCATGCGTTTGGCTATCATTTCGCACCGCGTTATCGCGACTTACACAAAAAAATAGAAACATTGGTGGGTTCCAGAAATCCTTCTGAATATGGTGATTGGTTGATTCGACCATCCCGAAAAACAGATGATGAGTTGATTGAACGTGAATGGCCTAATATTCAACGGATCATGGCCTCTCTTGCCCAAAAGGATGTCACCCAAGCTACGATTGTACGCAAGTTATCCAGTTATTCACGGCAGAATCAGACCAAGAAAGCATTGTGGGAACTGGAAAATATATGCCGAACACTCTATATCCTCGAATTTATGGATGATGTTGGGTTACGCCAATGCGTACAAAAAGCTCTGAATCGAGGTGAAGCCTATCACCGATTACGGCGTGCAGTTGCATTCGTCAACGGAGGAAAATTCAGGGTTAAAACGGAAGAGGAACAACAGATCTGGAATGAGTGTTCGCGACTGATCACGAATGCGGTCATCTACTACAATACCGTACTGCTTTCCCGTGTCTATGAACAGAAACAAACTGTAGGTGATCAAAATGCATTACACCAGCTTCAGGGAATTTCACCTGTAGCCTGGCAGCACATTAATATGTATGGCAGTTTTGAGTTTAGCCCATCGACATCAAAGATAGATATTGATGCGTTGGTTGCCCGCTATGCAGATCCTGAGTATTGGCAACAAGCCTTGACGGACAGTGAGCCGCCAAGCGAATAATATTTGAAGTATAATGTCAGCAGTGCGAAAACGTAGCAATCTACCATTTATACACTTGATCATTTCAACTATTCTTGTAGTATTGAACTTATGAATAAAGAAAACGCGGTTATTATTTTTGAATCTCTGGCATCTGGCATCCGACTGGATATCTATCGTTTGCTGGTTAAAGCAGGGTTGGAAGGGCGTGTTGCGGGAGATCTGGCGCAAGAGCTGAGTCTTGCCCCAAACAAACTCTCTTTTCACCTAAAAGCCATGACCCATGCCGGATTAACATCGGTTGAACAGGAAGGCCGTTACCAGCGTTACCGGGCAAATATCCCCGTCATGCTGGATGTGATTGCTTATCTGACTGAAGAATGTTGTTCCGGCCATCCGGAAGAATGTGCATCACTCAGAAAAGCCTCTTCCTGCTCTTCGGCTGTATTACCCAATGTATCTACAAAAAAGGATTGATGATGAACGTATTATTTCTCTGTACTGGTAACTCTTGCCGTTCCATTTTAGGCGAAGCGACTTTCAATCATTTGGCTCCAGAAGGCTGGCAGGCAATGAGTGCAGGCAGTAATCCAACCGGTCAGGTACACCCTCGCTCCATCGCACTGTTAAAACGTGAAGGTATTTCAACTGAAGGCTACTACAGCAAGTCTTGGGAAAACCTACCTGCAACACCCGATATCGTGATCAGTGTTTGCGGAAATGCCGCAAATGAAACATGTCCCGCTTATCTCGGCCCAGTATTGCGTACCCATTGGGGTGTTGAAGATCCGGCTCATGCCACAGGCACCGATGAAGAAATTGATGCGTCATTCATGCAGGCTTACAAAATTCTGCGTGCCCGCATCGAAGCATTTTTTGCTTTGCCGCTGAATGAACTGCAAAACGATAAAGCTGCTCTGAAAGCAGCGATGGATGAAATTGCTCAAATCATTGTGTAGAGGAGAGTCATCATGGCGCTTATCCAGATTTTTGATCCAGCAATGTGTTGTTCCAGTGGCGTCTGCGGTACAGACGTTGACCAGCAGTTGATTGCTTTTGCTGCTGATGTAGCGTGGTTACAGCAACAAGGTGGTCAGATAGAGCGATTTAACCTAGCACAACAACCGCTGGAATTTGCGAACAATCCACAAGTCAGTGCGTTTTTAACACGCTCCGGTGAAGCTGGTTTGCCGCTCACGCTGGTTGATAACGAGATCGTCTTAGCCGGTCGTTATGCCAAACGTGAAGAGTTAGCTCGCTGGGCTGATATCGCGATGACGCCAGCCGCTATCAAATCGGTCAAAAAATCTGGCTGTTGTGGAAGCTCAGGCTGCTGTTGAACCGTTTGCGTTGGAGGGAACATGCCCAAATTTTTGGATAACGTGCCACCGTTCCTGTTCTTTACCGGAAAAGGTGGGGTTGGCAAAACATCATTAGCCTGTGCCAGTGCCATTACGCTGGCTGGCATGGGAAAACGAACATTACTCGTCAGTACCGATCCGGCGTCTAATATCGGGCAAGTGTTTGGTTTGAGCATTGGCAATTCCATAAAGCCCATTCCTGATGTCGTGAATTTATTTGCTCTGGAAATCGACCCTCAAGCTGCGGCACAACAGTATCGCGAAAACATTGTGGCACCTGTTCGCGGAAAATTACCCGAAGCCGTTGTTAAAGGTATTGAAGAACAACTTTCTGGTGCCTGTACCACTGAAATTGCCGCCTTTGATGAATTCACCGCTTTACTGACAGACAGCGAACTGCTGGCTGACTACGATCATATCGTATTTGATACAGCGCCTACCGGACACACGATCCGTTTACTGCAATTACCAGGTGCGTGGACGAATTTTCTGGACGAAGGTAAAGGCAATGCCTCCTGCCTAGGCCCACTGTCCGGCCTGCAAAAACAGCGGGAACAGTACAAACAAGCTGTTTCTGCATTGGCCGATCCGCAACAAACCCGATTGATTTTAGTGGCACGAGCACAAGCGCCAACATTGCGTGAAGTAGCCAGAACACATCAGGAATTAGGCGATATTGGCTTGTTACAGCAGTTTTTGGTGATCAATGGCGTGTTTCCAGAAAACGAAATCGGTGCTGATCCCCTCGCTAAAGCCGTTTGGCAACGTGAACAAACAGCATTGGCAGAATTACCTGACGTACTGAAAGCACTGCCTGTCGATCATGTTCCGTTGAAACCATTTAATCTGGTTGGCATCGCAGCCCTTCAACAGTTGTTAAGCGATCAATCTCCTTTGCCTGCTATTCAAACGTCTGTATCACTACCTACAGATGTGCCTGATCTGGCCTCGTTGGTTGATGAACTGGCAGCAGATGAACATGGATTGATCATGTTGATGGGAAAAGGCGGTGTAGGCAAAACCACGCTGGCGGCAGCGGTAGCAATCGAACTGGCTCAACGGGGTTTTCCGGTTCACCTGACCACATCTGATCCAGCCGCGCATCTAATGGAAACGGTATTAAGTACTCAGGATAATTTGACGATTAGCCGAATTGACCCTGTGGCTGAGACTGAGCGTTATCGTCAAGAAGTCCTAGCTGTAAAAGGCCAGCAGCTTGATGCACATGGTAAAGCCATGTTGGAAGAAGATCTGCGCTCACCTTGCACAGAAGAAATCGCGGTGTTTCAGGCATTTTCGCGCGTGATCCGTGAAGCTGGCAAAAAATTTGTGGTGATGGATACCGCACCGACAGGACACACCCTATTGCTACTTGATGCCACTGGTGCTTATCACCGCGAAGTTGCCCGCAAGATAGACAACAAAGGGCTACATTTTACCACCCCGATGATGCAGCTTCAGGATCCGAAGCAGACAAAAGTGTTGATTGTGACACTGGCAGAACAAACACCTGTCTTAGAAGCGGCCAATTTACAGGCTGACTTACGACGCGCGGGTATTGAGCCGTGGGCGTGGCTTATCAATAACAGCTTGATGCTCTCGGCTTCAACATCGCCGTTGTTACAGCAGAGAGCCCGAAATGAACAGCAGTTTTTAACTCAAGTGATGGAACAACATGCAAAACGCTGGGCCGTGGTGCCATTACAGTTGGAAGACCCGACGGGTATTACACGTCTACAGCAACTTTGTCGTCATTCATAGAGGATGAATAAATGATGAACAAGCCTTTTAATGTGCTGTTCTTATGCACGGGGAATTCAGCAAGAAGCATCATGGCTGAAGTGCTCATGAATCAATTGGGTCAAACTAATTTTTGTGCCTACAGTGCTGGCTCACATCCACTAGGCAAGATCCATCCATTAACTGAACGTTTGTTGCATCGCTTCCAATTTGACACCCAGGGCTTACGAAGCAAAAGCTGGCTGGAGTTTGCAGCTCCTGATGCTCCCAAGATGGATTTCATTTTTACAGTGTGTGACCAAGCTGCCGGTGAATTATGTCCAGTCTGGCCTGGACAGCCGATAACCGCACATTGGGGTTTTGCAGATCCAGCAAAGGTAGTTGGCTCTGAAGAGGAACAACTGAAAGCTTTTGGACGAATTTATAATGAGATAGGAAACCGGATCCGCGTTTTTCTCAGTTTACCTCTTCATAAATTAGATCGAATGTCATTACAGCAACAGCTAAACGAGCTGGGTAAAAATTAAATATATCAATAAGGAGTAAACCGACATGTCTGTGCAATGTGAAGTAGCCACTAAAAAGAAAGCGGATATGAGCTTCTTTGAACGCTATCTGACTGCGTGGGTTGCGATTTGTATTGTGGTTGGCATCCTCCTAGGTCAAGGAATGCCAAACTTATTTAAAATTGTCGGCTCAATGGAAATTGCAAAGGTCAATTTACCAGTTGGTTTGCTGATTTGGGTGATGATCATACCCATGCTGCTGAAAATAGATTTTTCAGCGTTGCATCAGGTGAAAGAACATATCAAAGGCATTGGGGTTACTTTATTTATTAACTGGCTGGTTAAACCTTTTTCAATGGCGTTTCTCGGCTGGCTATTTATCAGAGTGTTTTTTGCACCGTTACTACCGGCAGATCAAATTGACAGCTATATTGCCGGTCTTATCTTATTAGCTGCTGCACCGTGTACTGCAATGGTGTTCGTCTGGAGTCGTTTAACGAATGGCGACCCTTATTTCACCTTATCCCAAGTCGCACTCAATGATCTGATCATGGTCTTCGCATTCGCACCGTTGGTTGGTTTGCTATTGGGTGTATCGAGCATTACCGTGCCGTGGGATACTCTAATTACATCCGTTGTACTTTACATCGTGATCCCAGTGATCATTGCGCAATTCATTCGCCGTGCTTTATTAGCCAACGGGCAGGCTCATTTTGATGCAGTGATGCACCGCATTCAACCGTGGTCGATTGGCGCACTCCTGCTAACGCTGGTACTTCTGTTTGCATTCCAAGGCGATGCCATTATTAAGCAACCACTGGTGATTGCGTTATTGGCTGTGCCCATTCTGATCCAAGTCTTTTTTAACTCCACACTGGCTTATTGGTTGAACCGCAAAGTGGGTGAGAGACATTCGGTAGCCTGTCCATCTGCGTTGATTGGTGCATCGAATTTTTTTGAACTGGCCGTTGCAGCCGCCATTAGTCTGTTTGGTTTTCATTCTGGCGCTGCGTTAGCAACTGTTGTTGGGGTTCTGATCGAAGTGCCTGTGATGTTATTGGTTGTAAAAATCGTGAATCAAACTAAAGGCTGGTACGAAGCGGGGAGCCGATAAATGTCCACTAAACATTGCCGTTTATTAATTTTGGGTTCCGGCCCGGCAGGCTATACCGCTGCGGTTTATGCCGCCAGAGCTAATCTTCAGCCTGTTCTTATCACTGGGATGCAACAGGGCGGACAGCTCACAACAACCACTGAGATAGAAAACTGGCCGGGTGATGCAGAAGGTTTAACTGGCCCGGCATTGATGGATCGAATGAAAACACATGCAGAGCATTTTGATACTCAAATTATCTTCGATCACATTAATGCCGTCGATTTACATCAAAAACCCTTTCGCCTTACTGGCGATAGCGGTGAATACACCTGTGATGCTTTGATCATTGCGACAGGTGCTTCTGCCCGTTATCTGGGGCTTGAATCAGAAGAAGCATTTAAAGGCCGAGGTGTATCGGCATGTGCAACCTGTGACGGTTTCTTCTACCGTGGACAGAAAGTGGCCGTTGTTGGGGGCGGCAATACCGCTGTTGAGGAATCGCTTTATCTGGCAAACATTGCCTCGGAAGTTCATTTGATCCACCGTCGGGATGCTTTCCGGTCAGAAAAGATCTTAATTAAACGTCTTTATGACAAGGTAGAACAAGGGATCATTAAATTACATCTGAATTGCACCCTCGATGAGATATTAGGCGATGAAATGGGTGTCACAGGCATTCGCCTGCGGAGCACCAAAGATGACTCATTAGAAGATATTGAAGTAATGGGTGCCTTTATCGCCATCGGTCATAGTCCAAATACTGCTATTTTTAATCAGCAATTGGAAATGCAAAACGGCTATCTGAAAGTAAAAGGCGGTAGTGATGGCTTTGCCACACAGACAAGCATCGAAGGCGTATTCGCTGCCGGTGATGTTGCTGATCACATTTACCGTCAAGCCATCACATCTGCCGGAACTGGTTGTATGGCCGCACTGGATGCCGAACGGTATCTGGATGAATTGAAGTAAACAACAAACAACATGGAGTTTTGTCGATGGCACACCCGTTCGATATTCTGACCTTAGACAATGGCGCTAAACTGATTTTTACCCCCTGTCCGGGAACCAAAGGGGTTTCCGTGGCGGATTCCTTAAAATCTTTAAAAGAAGCCGGGGCACAAGCAGTTATCACCATGATGACAATGGATGAACTCACAGAGAATCAAGCTGATACACTTCCATCTCTTTGTGCCGAATTGGGTATGGACTGGTATCACCTGCCCGTTGAAGATGGCTGTGCACCTGACGCGCCATTTGCACAAGCATTCGTGCTACAGAAAGCCATCCTGTTGGATTTAATCGAGTCAGGCGCTACGATAGTGATCCACTGTCATGGCGGTTCAGGTCGCACGGGTCTGACGGCAGCCATTTTGATGCTGGAATTAGGTTATGCTTCGGCTCAGGTAAAAACACAGATCCAACAAATCAGACCTAAAGCACTGACATCGCCCGTTCAGGTCGATTATCTGACCAAACAATATGCTTACGAGTCATAGTTAAAGATCAGAAAGATCAATCAACAGACAGGCTACTCTCCGTGAGTCTGTCTGTTTTTCATGAAAAGAGTCAGAAGCTGAGTTCAGATTTATGTCCAATCAACGTCAAACCCCACCCTGCATTCTGAGTGCCTGGCATACCCACGAAGGTGAATTACAGCATTGGCTGTTAAGACAACTCGGCCAGCCAGATCGAGCCGCAGATGCGTTGCATGATATTTTTTTGAAAGCGTTATCTCAGGATCTGGCCTTTTGTAACATAGAAAATCCCAGAGCCTGGTTATTTCAGGTTGCCCGAAATTATTTGGTCGATTCCTATCGTAAATCCAGAACACACATTGATTTGGCTGACATGCCAGAAACTGAACTCGTGCATGAAGGGAAAACTGATGCACCACTGGTTGATGATTTAACGCAGTGTTTGCCCAGAATACTTCCTGAACTTAGCACCGATGACAGTCATATCCTCCGCTGCTGTGATATTGATGGTATGCCGCTTCAGCAATATGCCGATGAAAACAAACTCACACTACCTGCGACGAAATCAAGAATACAACGCGCCAGAAAACGATTGCGTGAGCAAATGATCCTGAAATGTCAGGTCAAAATTGATGACACAGGTAGAGTTCGCTGCTTTGTTCCAAGAAAAAATAATCAATAAAGAAATTAAGCATCTTTTTCTGACCAAATGCGTCTTCTAAAGAAAGGATATTGAGAAGACTCACTTATGATCACGTTAATAGCCAGTGTAATTACTTTTGCTCTTACTTCAGTGATGGCAATGGCCGGTGTAGGTGCTGCTTTTATTCTCGTGCCAATATTCATCGCTTTAGGGATCGAGATCCATGCCGCCATGGCGGTTGCCTTGTTGCTAAATGCAATATCGACCAGTGTTTCCAGTGCTACATTTATACGGAAAAAATTGGTTGAATGGCAATTAGCGATCCCGATCCTATTAGTAGCGGTTACCTTATCACCATTCGGTGTCTATGCCAGCCAGCGATTAGATAAGCACATCTTGCTTTGGTGTTTTATTGCATTTCTTTTCTTTGCAAGTGCCATGATGCTTTTCTATACCCCCAAAAAATCAATGTCTGTTAATTCACCACGAAAACAGATTTTAAGTGGCTCTTTGATTGGGGGCATAGCCGGATTTATTGGTGGTTTACTGGGAGTTGGCGGTGGAAGCATTATTGTTCCTGCATTGGTTGGTTCTGGTGTTGAGCCGAAGCAAGCATCTGCAACCGCATCCATTGTTGTTGTTTTTGCTTCTTTTACTGGATTTTTAGCACATGCCACAGTGACAGGCATACAACCCGATTTGTTGATAGGAACCGCCATGGCATCTGCATCAGGAGCAGCTTTAGGCGCTTGGATGATGAGTGAAAAACTGAAGAGTAGTCAATTAAAGCTGATTATTGGTTCTGTATTACTGTTAACTGCATTAAAAATGCTTTGGGGACAATTCTCATGAGTGAACATCACGAGCATCACCGCCATCACGCTGTTTCATCAGGCGTTCGATTATATTGGGCTTTGGGTTTGACGCTGAGCTTTTCTATTGTAGAACTTGTTTTCGGCTGGATGTCTGGCTCTTTAGCGTTGTTAGCCGATGCCGGACATATGGTTACAGATGGTGCAGCCTTAGGACTAGCCGCATTTTCAGCTTGGTTAGCCAATAAAAAACCATCAGAAAAGCATTCGTTTGGATGGGGCCGCGCGGAATTATTCGCCGCGTTGTTCAATGCAATCACAATGCTGCTTGTGGTGGCGGGCATTGCTTTTGAATCATGGCAGCGTTTCATGAATACACAGCCAATTAATGGTCTCAGTGTCAGTATTGTTGCAGTCATCGGCCTGATAATTAATATTATCGTTGCCAAAATATTGTCTGCCGGACAGGATAATCTAAATGTTAAAGCCGCTTTTATTCATGTATTGGGGGATTTGCTTGGTTCTGTAGCTGCGTTGATTGCAGGTATCGTGATTTGGACAACGGGATGGACACCCATCGACCCATTATTGTCTTTAGTCATTGGTGGTATTGTGTTGTCATCTAGTCTTTCTTTACTGAAAAACTCGTTCCATCGGTTATTAGATGGCGTACCAGCACCTTATTCTTTAATGGAATTAGCCGAAAAATTGAAATCTATCAATGGTGTGGTCTGTATTGCAGATCTGCATCTATGGTCAATATCAGCAGAGCGTTCGGCGTTAACCGCAACCGTGTATCTGCAATCATTTGACCTGTGGCCTGAAATATTACATCAGCTACAACATGAAATGAATGATGAAGGGATCAACCATTGCACTTTTCAACCCGAACTGATTTCTGATAAATCGTTGGATTGTCAGGATATCCTATGTACACAGCTTAGGTACTGAAGCTATCTGGAAACATAGACGTTTTTTAGATCATTGAGGTTAGCCACCTTAGGTGGCTAACGATGTTATTTGGTTTCTAAACAAGGGACACAAACCAATTCAGAGTCCACTTTAGTCAATTTATTCATAAATACGCGTTCACCACAACGGGAACATAGCGCCGTTTCAAAACATCCTTTTTGTTTATCGAACGTATAGTCTTGTACTTGTCCGATTTCCAAAAATGCCTCCTCTGAGATCGATAATATTTTATTCACCAATGGTTCTGTAATTTCTGGGGAAATATCTTGTGGTGGAACGCCTTGTTTACGAAGTGCAACAAATGGTGAATTGAGCATATTGCCGAAAAAATCATCTGTTAATCGAACTCTGACCGATTTATTGTTTTTGACATCAATTAAGGTAAAGGCCATTTTATTGTAATAGCGTTTTTCGATATTTGACTTGCCGTAGGTACAACCTGTTGCAGACATCACTCCATCAAGAAAACAACCAGCCGCATGTCCTTTCCCGGTTTCAGAAATGACGTAAAGCTCTTTATCTTGAGAGCGTTCCACACCCAGTTGTTTCATTGCTGCTTCTGCGGCCCGAAATCCTAATGGCATAGCAGGACATTTATGGCCGTGGAAGGCCATTGCCATTTCAAATTGTGTTTGATTCATATAGGTATCCTCTCATCTTAATCGCAATTCATCACCGATGATGTTCGCTCATTTAAGAAGACGCAATTTCCTGCAAATGGATGCAGGAAATCTAATGGATAATATGCTGTAACAGAATATTGATGGGATCAATCCATTGTGAAACGGAGATGAGATTTCATTTTTGGGTGACTTTGAAATCAACCTTTTTCTTTGAAATCAATTCATTGCATGTATTGCAGAAAAAATCGACAGAGCAACATTTAAACTTTTGCAACTCTGAATGGCAGGTAGGGCAAAATCCTACAATGTTGAATTCTTTTTTGCAGTGGATGCACGCTGTCGGGCTGTAACGTGGATCTAATCCGTCTTGCTGACAGGATGGGCATTTTATTAAGTAGGTCATCACGTCCCCCTTGCCATAACAATATGGCTGTACAATCCCCTTGTGTTCTTATTTTAAGTTTAGTTTTTCGACCCCACCTGATCCGTTTTTTTCAGTAAATATCTTTCTCATTTTTGATGAATTATCTGCATCTTTTTCTGATGTGCGGCGTCTTCCTGTATAAATATATGAGAAAAGGTTGTCCTCGTGAACGGATCTAAATCATTACGCCAAGTTGTCAATCAACAGCCAGTCATGTTTCTGGTGTGTGCTGCCGCTTTTTGGTTTTTCCTCTATCAAACCCTGATCCCACTTTCAGAAACATTAGTGAACCAGTTACCTATCGAAAGGGATTCTCACTTAGGTAGTGCTTTACAGTTCTTTTTCTATGACACGCCCAAGGTGCTGTTACTTTTAACTGGCATTGTTTTTGTGATGGGGATGGTGAACTCATACTTTACGCCAGAACGCACCAGAGCATTATTGGCGAAAAGCGGACAAGGTACGGCCAATGTGATGGCGGCAAGCCTTGGTATTGTTACTCCATTTTGTTCTTGTTCGGCGGTGCCGTTATTTATCGGATTTGTTCAGGCAGGCGTACCTTTAGGTGTCACTTTTTCATTTCTGATTTCAGCCCCCATGGTAAATGAAGTGGCATTGACCCTGCTGTTTGGGTTGTTCGGTTGGAAAACTGCATTGCTTTATCTGGGACTGGGGCTTTCGATAGCAATTGTTTCGGGCTGGATCATTGGGCGATTGCACATGGAACGATATTTGGAAGATTGGGTTCGGGATATACCTCATATCACGGCAACGGCCAGTAATGACGGCTTATCCCTATCTGAACGTATTTCCGGTGGTTTTCAGGCAGTCAAAGAAATCGTCGGACGAGTCTGGCCCTATATTTTAGCGGGTATTGCGATTGGTGCCGGAATTCATGGCTATGTGCCGGAAGATTTTATGGCGTCGTTTATGGGGAAAGAAGTGTGGTGGTCTGTACCACTCGCCGTTGTCATTGGCGTACCAATGTATACCAATGCTGCTGGAATTATCCCGATTGTACAAGCATTGCTGGCGAAAGGAGCTGCACTGGGAACCGTTCTGGCTTTTATGATGAGCGTGATTGCACTGTCATTTCCTGAAATGGTGATTCTGCGCAAGGTATTAAAAATACGCTTGATTATGACATTCGTTGGTGTTGTTGCCTTTGGAATTGTGCTGGTTGGCTACGTTTTTAATCTGCTTCTCTGAACTATATTTATCTAAAAAGGAGTCCTTATGAAAAACATTAAAGTGCTTGGCCCTGGTTGTGCTAATTGCAAAACCACAGCCAGATTGATCGATGAAGTTGCCAAAGAATTTGGGGCCGAAGTTGATCTGGAAAAAGTTGAAGACATTAAAGCGATCATTAGCTTCGGCGTGTTATCAACGCCTGGCGTTGTTGTTGATGGTCAACTTGTTCATTCTGGCGGTATTCCGTCAAAAGATAAAATTAAACAATGGTTCTTACAATCATAGGGAAATCACTACATGGATGATGCAAAAGAAGTCTGCCCAACAACAACACAAAAATTGTTACAGGAGGGGGCGATATTAGTGGATGTAAGAGAAAGAGATGAAATAGAGGCACTGTCATTTGACGTTCCGTCACTGATTGTCATGCCAATGAGTGAATTGGAGGCTAGATATAGTGAGCTTCCCCAAGATGTGCCACTGATCTTCGCTTGCAGAAAGGGTGTGCGAAGTTTGAAAGCGACATACTTTTTAATGTTCCACGGCTATACAAATGTGACGAACATGAAATTTGGCATTGAACGCTGGGTTGCACGCGGATTTCCAATTAAAGGTGATCCATCTGCTGTTGAAGCGAGGATCGAAGACAGTTGTTGTGGCTAGCAATGATACAGCCACCAGGAGATCAATATGAAAATATTACCTATCATCTGGCAACGCCTCGTAACGGAGGATGGTAAAACCTGTGATCGCTGTGGAAATACCTATCTGGAAATGCTAAGAGCTATCGAGCTGTTACGGGAAGAGCTGATCCCGTTAGGTATAGAGCCTGTTTTACGAACGAAAACCATTTCCGAGCAGGAGTTCAAAGCTCAACCACTGGAATCAAATAAGATCTTGGTTGGGAATAAACCATTAGAAGAATGGCTTGATGCGCAAACAGGCGCTAGTCCTTGTTGCGATGCTTGTGGCGATGAAGATTGCCGAACGTTAGCTCTTGGTTCTGATGTTTTTGAGGCAATACCTGCGAATTTAATCGTTGAAGCAGGCGTAAAAGCTGCACAAGCACTTCTATAAGTTACTGGTTCTCAAAAATGGGGGAAACCCCATTTTCAGCTCCCAGCAATAATCCTTCGAGTTTAAAGCAGTGCTAGATCATGCAATTGGACACATACCAACTAATTTTACCTTTTCGAGGGGATGGGCAAATTTAGCCGACAAGGAATGCTATGGTAAATATAACCTTCCCCTTACACTCATGAAGCTTATGGAAGAATTATTCACTTGTCCGATATGTAAACTCTCATTTGGCCATAAAGCTAGGTTGAGAAAGCATATAAAAAAGCATACGAAATCCCTTGAAAAGAATCTCGCTAAGGCCAACTCAACCAAAAAGGCTGAGCATGAAAAGATGCTTATTCAGGAGAGGATTGCAAGGACAGGTAGCGCTTTTAAAAATGAATCGGAGAGAAATAAGTACTTTGAAAGAAGGCGTGCTGAAAACCCCATATTTGATATCGATACGCCGATCAGAAAGGCCTCGTTTATAGTGAATGCCGGTGCCTTTGGTTTGGGTAAATCCAGAAAAAACTAGCCGTTTTTTTGGCAAAAGCAGATCTAATGTCCCCGTGGTGAGTATATAAAAAATTACGGGGAGCTGAGCGACCTTCGTCTAGGGAAGGTGCGAACAAGTTCCTGATATGAGATCATCATATTCATCCGGAGCGCATCCCAGAGGGACATCATGAGCCATCAACTCACCTTCGCCGATAGTGAATTCAGCACTAAGCGCCGTCAGACCCGAAAAGAGATTTTCCTCTCCCGCATGGAGCAGATTCTGCCATGGCAGAATATGACCGCTGTCATCGAGCCGTTTTATCCCAAGGCGGGCAATGGCCGACGGCCCTATCCGCTGGAGACCATGCTGCGTATTCACTGCATGCAGCATTGGTACAACCTGAGCGACGGTGCCATGGAAGATGCCCTGTACGAAATCGCCTCCATGCGCCTGTTTGCCCGATTATCCCTGGATAGCGCCCTGCCGGATCGCACCACCATCATGAATTTCCGCCACCTGCTCGAGCAGCATCAACTGGCCCGTCAATTGTTCAAGACCATCAATCGCTGGCTGGCCGAAGCAGGCGTCATGATGACCCAAGGCACTTTGGTGGATGCCACCATCATTGAGGCACCCAGCTCTACCAAGAACAATGAGCAGCAACGCGATCCGGAGATGCATCAGACCAAGAAAGGCAATCAGTGGCACTTTGGCATGAAGGCCCACATTGGTGTCGATGCCAAGAGTGGCCTGACCCACAGCCTGGTCACCACCGCGGCCAACGAGCATGACCTCAATCAGCTGGGTAATCTGCTTCATGGAGAGGAGCAATTTGTCTCAGCCGATGCCGGCTACCAAGGAGCGCCACAGCGCGAGGAGCTGGCCGAGGTGGATGTGGACTGGCTGATCGCCGAGCGTCCCGGCAGGGTAAAAACCTTGAAACAGCATCCACGCAAGAACAAAACGGCCATCAACATCGAATACATGAAAGCCAGCATCCGGGCGAAGGTGGAGCACCCATTTCGCATCATCAAGCGACAGTTCGGCTTCGTGAAAGCCAGATACAAGGGGTTGCTGAAAAACGATAACCAACTGGCGATGTTATTCACGCTGGCCAACCTGTTTCGGGCGGACCAAATGATACGTCAGTGGGAGAGATCTCACTAAAAACTGGGGATAACGCCTTAAATGGTGGAAAAAATAGCCTAAATAGGCTGATTCGATGTGTTTGCGGGAAAAAAATCGGCCCAGATCCGCGAAATTTTAATCAGCGAGTCAGCTTGGGAAGAAATGACCTGCTTATTCGCACCTTCCCTAAGGTACCAGCACTGGCTCAATGGCTACATACGGCACCTGGTTTACGATTACGATATAAAAGCTCAAGGATGATGAATTCTTTTCTTTATGATTTCGACGTTATTTGTCTCCTGCAACACCACGGGGTTGCTATAACCAGCGACGAACCCGTTGGGTATAGCGTTCCCATTCCAACCCGAAACGTTTTCGAAGCTGTACCTCTTCAACATGGATATGTAATCTGGCTACTACAAACATAAACAACGGTACAGCAAGTATCCCCACCAGGCTGCCAAAGCAGAGAGCAACGGATAACTGGAGCCCGCTCATTCCAAGGTAAATAGGGTTTCGACTCCATGCGTAACAACCGACAGTTACCAGCTTGGTGGTTCTATCCGGATGAAGCGGATTAAGCGTCGTGCCGTTCGTGCTCATCTGCCAAGCGGTGTGCAGTATCATGGTAATACAAATACCGGTCAGCAACACGCTTAGCACTATATTCACGATGTCGAAGGTAAAACGCGGGATTGCAGTCAACACATCAGTGACGAAAAACAGCAATAAGATGAGTGGGGGCGGAAACCATACTCTCAATCGAGTCACGAAGTTACGCATTACACAGACCTATCTCTGAACTAAGCAGCCTGATGGCTGCAAAATGAAAATCCAGTCCTTGCCATTCCTATAGTGACCATGAATCTGACATTATATGCCTGATCTGAAAAGTTATTTTTTTCATAACTGTCCTTATAACGGTGCGGGGTCAGTCCACACCTCTGTTCAGGTGAACAAATTCAGCAGACCACTTCACTGTTAAACCTGTGGCGATTCAGGGTGCCATGTGTATGGCACCTCATCTCTTATTTACTTATTGACTCCGTTACCGCCTGCCAGGTTATAAAGCCACCACTCAGATTATATGTCCTGAAGCCGTGGGCCTGAAGAATACGGTATGCCACATGCCCGCGCAGGCCACTCTGGCACCCTATAAAAATCTCTTTATCTTTAGGCACTTTTTCAAGATTCTCCCGCAGGGAATCCAGTGGAATGGATAGCGCGTCAGGATATTCGCCAAATTGTTTCAGTTCGGCAGGAGAGCGAATATCAAGTAAACAATAACTGCCCGGTTCCCGTTGTAACACATCGCTGACATGACATATGGCCGTATCTCCTTTCATTACATTTGTCGCCACCATACCAGCCTGGTTAACGACGTCCCTTGCACTGTTAAAAGGTGGAGCATAAGTCAGCTCAAGATGTTCGAGATCGTTGACGGTAAGCCCCGCGCGCTGTGCGACAGACAGGACATCGATGCGTTTATCAACCCCTTTTTTCCCTGATGCCTGAGCCCCGAGAATTTTACCGGTATCGGGGCTGAACAGCAGTTTCAGACTGATCATCGTTGCCCCCGGGTAGTAACCGGCATGATCAGCGGCATGGACGTAAACCTTCTCGTATCGGGTGCCATGAACTTTCAGCTGCTTTTCATTCGCACCGACGCTGCCAATACTCAGCGAAAATACCTTACAAATGGATGTCCCCTGACTGCCATGGTAAAGGCTGTGACGATCTAGCATGTTATCAGCAGCAATGCGTCCCTGGCGGTTGGCGGGCCCTGCCAGAGGAAAATTAGCGGGTTCCTGAAAGACAAAGTCTGGGGTTTCAACGGCATCCCCCACGGCGTAGATGTCAGGGATACTGGTCTGCATACAGGCATTGACGCTTATGCCTCCCCGTTTACCCACTGCGAGCCCGGCTCCTGTGGCAAGGCTGTTCTCAGGTTTTACCCCGATGGCGAGAATAACCATGTCGGTCTGCAGAAACCCACCCTCAGACAGTGCAACGCGGAATCCCGTCTCTGTCCGCAGTACCTCGGTGAGCGCCGTTCTGAGACGCAGATCCACGCCATGACTCCGGATTTCCTGATGCAGGGCAGATGCCATTTCAGGATCAACCGGAGCCATAACCTGTTCCCCCATCTCCAGCAGGGTCACACTGATCCCCCGTTCGCTCAGAGCCTCCATCACTTCAAGTCCGATAAATCCCCCCCCGACAAGCGTGGTGTGAGCTACGTGATGTTGCTCAATCCACCCCAGGATAGCATCCATGTCAGTAAGATTTCGCAGCGTAAAGACACCCTCTTCCTGTAGCCCGGGCAAAGGAGGGACAACCGGAGCGGCGCCGGTACTGAGGAGCAGACGATCCCATTCTTCGCTATAGACCTCCCCTGAGGTCAGATTTTTAACCGTCACCGTTTTATTAACCGGATCCACTGACGTCACTTCATGACAGATACGGACGTCTATGTTAAAGCGGGATTTAAAATCCTCCGGGGTTTTCAGAATCAGTGACTGCCTTAAAGGAATTTTTCCGCCTATATGATAAGGTAATCCACAGTTGGCGAAAGAGACATCGCTTCCCCGTTCAAACACAACAATACTGACATCCTCTGATAACCGACGAGCTCTGGCTGCAGCGGATGCCCCGCCGGCAACACCACCAACAATCACTATTTTCATTACATCCTCTCTGTTCACCCGGGGCAAAAATGCCTGCCAGATATAATCGTTTCCCCGGGCCGGCAGGACGCTGCAGACCTGACGAACACGATGGCAAAATTACGATACCGTCAGTATACTAAATTATATTATATAAAAACACATAGTATGAGAAATCAGCAATGCTCATGAATGAAGACACAAAACGTCAGACAGATATGAAGAATGCGGCCCTGAGGGCAGCAGATGTCTTACGGGGACTGGCCAACAGCGACCGGTTGCTGTTGATGTGTCAGTTAAGCCTGGGGGAAGCGAATGTGGCCGGGCTGGAAGCGGCGGTCGGTATCACTCAGCCGACCCTGTCCCAGCAGCTGGGTGTAATGCGCCGCCTGAAGCTGGTCGAGACCCGACGGGCAGGTAAAATGGTATATTACCGTATTGAGGATAACCGTATCATGACGTTGTTAAATACCTTATATGATCTCTACTGCCCGCAGGCAGGCACCGGTAAAGGAAGCCATAACAACGAATAATATGATCCTGCTTTCCCCGTAAACCGTTTTATCCGTGCATCATTAACCCTGTTCAGGCTGTGAAATGCCAGACCGGAACCTGCGAGACCTTAACGGGAAAACAACAGTGGTCCGGATATACCAGCCGATGATGCCCGTCACGGACTGTATTTCTCGTTCACGCATTCACTGATTAACCCACTGATTCAATGGTGTTTAATACTGTGACGGTCAGAAAAAACAGCCACAGGAACACGGATGATTCTGCACTGTCAGTAATAGCCTGTGGCTGACAAACCGTTTTTTCTGCTGCCACGTGGTGACATTATTCAAGCAGGCTACGCAACATCCAGGCAGTTTTCTCATGTAACTGGATACGTTGTGTAAGCAGATCTGCTGTGGCTTCATCATTCGCATTATTAACGAGCGGGAACAGGGAGCGTGCAGTTTTAACCACGGTCTCCTGGCCCTGGACAAGATTTTCAATCATGTTTTTTGCTGCCGGAATATCCTTATCTTCATTAACCGCTGTTAAACGTGAAAATTCATGATATGTGCCGGGCGCGAAGCATCCGAGCGAGCGTATACGTTCAGCGATATCATCAACGGCAGTGGCCAGCTCATTGTATTGATTTTCAAACATTAAATGTAAGCTGTTAAACATGGGGCCAGTTACATTCCAGTGATAGTAATGTGTTTTTATATACAGGGTATAGGTGTCAGCAAGAAGCCGGGACAGGCCGTCTGCAATCTCCACCCGGGATGATTCAGCAATACCAATATCAATGATTTGTTTACTCATAACTACCTCTTACACGGTTTCAGTGGAATATACGATATGCGATTATTCTTTCCGGTCTGAGCAAAACACGCCTCAAATTTTTATAATAACCAGGTACACCTGTCGTCTGTCACACTAGCGATGCGCCAGAGCAATATCCTGCGACGGAACAATGAATTTCGCCGTGGCACGTGCCACTGTCTGCTGTCCTTTTGTCAGCCATGCTTCAAGCAGGTAAATCCCCCTGCGTTGCCCAAGCAGTCTGGCACATACCATCAGTTTGTCTCCGGTACAAACGGGTGAAATGAATCTTACCGTCAGTTCAGCCGTCAGGGCTTGCACACCCTGCATGAACAAACAATGAGTCATTGCTGCATCCAGCAGGGTACTCGTCATTCCGCCATGTAAAAGACCCGTATACCCCTGATGCCTGTGATTGGCCGTGTAGTCCGCACATACAGAGCCATCCGGGTGCTCTGAAAACATTAAGTTCACCGTATCAGGGTTGTTGTCGCGGGAACTACAGACCATACAACAGGTATGGGCCTTTCTGGCATCAAGATAACAATTCATCTGTTTCTGCTCAGCGTCCGGTTGTACTGACGGGAGGCATCCGGAATTCAGTCAGCTGAGGGGCTCCCCCGGCATCATTACTGCCTCCTCCACACATTCCGGCTCCTGGTTTATACACAATACGGGTCTGATAAAAATCACCGCCCGTGATGAAATAAACTCATGAATGGCAACAGCGCCCGTTTCCGTGATGATGCTGACGCCCACCCTGGCACGCATTTTCTGCTGTGTTCCCGTCAGAGTGACAGCATTTTTTCCCTTTCGCCTCATGATGAAAGGACTGGCGTCCCTGCTCCGGCTTATTCAGTTCAGTCAGAACACGGGTATCCGGATCACACAGTTCAGTGAACAAACGACGACCACAGTCAGTCTGGTACACCGCGATCTGATGCCCCAGTAATTTACCCAGCATCCGTTCCCCGATGTTACGGACCACAACGCGGCTGACTTGCTGTTGAACCAGCAGGTCAACCAGCTTCCGTTTACCTGAACAATCTGCGCCCAGCGCGGGATTTTCTGTCCGGCTGAGCTCCACACCGCGCTCATCCACCAGGACAAGGTGACTCGCTTTGGTAAAATGATTTGCTACCCGGTCGTCATTCACTGGAATGGCTGTGATCATCTTGTGTAACTCCTTCCCTTTCAGAGTGCATTATTAAGGCCTTGCCCTGAGTGAGACAGTCCACAACCTTAAAACGGGCTGCTTTCAGGACATTGGCCAGTGTCTGCCTTGAAACCCCCATTGCAACAGCCGCTTCCTGCTGTTGCATGCCCAGTAAATCGACCAGCCGTAACGCTTCAAACTCATCTTCTTTTAAATGAACATGTTCAAGCTGGCTCATCGGTCGCGCATTGGGCTTAAAACAGGTATCCGCAGGGCGGCCACAGATGTTACGGGGAATTCTGGGTCTTGGCATGAAGGCTCCTTATTGGCATATGCTATATATACACTCATAAACTGGCATATGCAATATACTCTGCTCACCGGTGGAGAATTTTTTGCTTTACCCTGGAGTCTGTAAGTGGGCAGCAGGTCATGAGAGATGAAGAGAAAGAAAACAGATACTGTATGAGACTCAATTTAAAGTGCTGCCATAAGGGGGTCGTCTCAGAAAACGGAAAATAAAGCACGCTAAGCCGGTGGCAGCGGTCGCAATGGCCTGAACTTCCCCGCACCGACCTTGGCACTGCTGCGCCATAGGTAATCGCCGGTCAGGTTGATATGCTCCCACCCCAGCGGGGACAGATATTGCAGCAACGTGTCGTCCAGCGCCTCGCCCTTATTCAGCCCCGCATGGACGCGGCGGCGCAGCTCCACGCTTTGCAGCCAATCCAGAATGAACAGCGTGCGCTCGATGCGCCCATACATCCGCACCTTGTCGTTGATCGCCTTGCCGGAAGCCTGGAACTGCTGTTGATGCTTGTTCTTGGCCGCATTGAACAGCTTGCCGATGATACGGTCGTGAAGGTCGATGATTTCATCAGTGACGGTGGCCATGCCCTCGATGGCCAGTGCTACCAAGGTGGCGTAACGCCGCTGCGACTCGAACTTGGCCAGGTCGGCGGGCGTCATCTGGCCGCCTTCGCGGGCGATCTTGAGCAAGCGGTTTTGGTGTACCTGCCGTTCGATGCCAGCAGGTAGGTCAAGCGCCTGCCAGGCTTTGAGGCGTTCGATGTGTTCAAGCATGTGGCGCGAGTTTGGCTTGGCGGGCGATTGGCGCAGCCACGCTAGCCACGTCATTTTGCTACCATCCTTGCGCTTGAGCAGTTCGTCCAGGCACTGGCGATGGACAGGTATCAAGGAATCGGCCAATGCCGCATGGATGCTTCGGTTGGCACGGGTAATGGCCTCGGCGCTTGCGCGCTCGATGGCATTCATGGCGGGTAGGATGATGCTCTGCCGCCGCAGGTTTTCAATAAGGGTGCTGGCCAGCACAATGCCTTTGTCTGTTTGCAAGGCCATTTCGGTCAATGTATGCACGGCTTGCCGGTAATGACTCATGGTGAAGGGCTTGAATCCAAACACCGTTTGCAGCTCGACCAAGTGCTCCCGCCGTGTCTGCTCGTGCTGGCCGTAATGGTTCCAGCTTCCCACCGGCACCTTGAGTTGTGCGGCCACCATGCGCAGCAGGGGCAGAAATGGAGGATCATCGACGCCCAAGAAGATGCCAGGGAATCGCAAGTAGCAAAGCTGCACGGCGAAGCCCAATCGATTCGCGGCGCCGCGACGCTGACGGATCACCGACAGGTCGGTTTCGTTGAACGTGTAGTGCCGTATCAGTTCGTCTTTGGCATCTGGCAGTGTCAGCAGACTTTCGCGCTAGGTGGCGGACAGGATTGAGCGGCGTGGCATGGTCAGTCTTCCCGCAGGTACTGGTACAAGGTTTCGCGGCTGATGCCGAAGTCACGGGCCACCAAGGTTTTCTGCTCGCCTGCCGCAACTCGCCGTTTCAACTCGGCAATTTGTTCGCTGTTCAGCGATTTCTTTCGTCCCCGGTAGGCCCCGCGCTGCTTAGCCAGCACGATTCCCTCGCGCTGACGTTCGCGGATCAGAGCGCGCTCGAACTCAGCAAAGGCTCCCATGACCGACAGCATCAGATTGGCCATCGGTGAGTCCTCGCCGGTGAACGTTAGCCCTTCTTTGACGAACTCCATGCGCACGCCCCGTTGTGTCAGCCCTTGGACGATGCGGCGCAGGTCATCAAGGTTGCGTGCCAACCTGTCCATGCTATGCACCACCACGGTGTCGCCCTCGCGGACGAAGGCCAGCAGCCTTTCAAGTTCGGGACGTTGTGTGTCCTTGCCTGAAGCCTTATCGGTGAATACCTTGCCGACTTCTATTTGTTCCAGTTGTCGATCAGGATTCTGGTCGAAGCTGCTGACGCGAACGTAGCCGATACGTTGACCTTGCAAGATGCCTCCAAAGGTAAAAATGTCAGGATGAAATCTATTACCCTTGGCTGAATATGTCAATAAATATAAATTAATACCCTACTCTGACGTTGTTTGTGCTCAACATCTGACATCAGGTTAGGGTATAGTCTTAACTGACACCACCTCCCAGGGCCTGATATAAAGCAACACTATCGACTAGGCGTTGTGCCTGGACCGCAACCATATTGATCCGGATTGACTGTGCCTGTTGCTGCGCGATGAGCAGTTGCAGGTAGCTGGTCGCGCCCAGCCGGTATTGCCGCTCGACCGACTGCAAGGAGGCCTGTGCAGCCATATCAGCGGCAGCGAGGGCAGTCAAAGTTTGTGCATCGCTTTCTACCGCGCGCAGGGTGTCGGCGACGTTACGCAAAGACTCCAATACGACGCTCTGGTAATTGGCTACGGCGGCATCAAAAGCGGCGAGCGCCGCTCTTTTTTCAGCGGGTAGCCCTGGATTAAAAAGAGGCTGGGTGAGCTGCGCAACCAGGCCCCACACTGCCGAGCCACCACCGAACAGGGCACCGGTGGTCAGCGCCTGAGAACCAAGGTTGGCGCTCAGGTTGATCTGTGGGTAGAGCTTGGCGACAGCCACACCATAGTCTGCATTGGCCGCATGCAACAGCGCCTCTGACGCCTGGATATCCGGTCGGCGGCGCACCAGTTCTGAGGGCACGACGAGCGGCATCTCGACGGGTAGAGTGAAATCGACCAGAGTGAAGGCCGGGATGCCACCCGTGCCTGGGGCACGACCGGCTAGCACCGCCAGTAGATGTTCGGTTTGTTGCAGTTGTTTACGCAGCGCAGGCAGTTCTGCCCGCGTTTGCTCCGCCTGAGCTTGTAGGCTCAACGCTTCATCAGGTGAGGCCTGACCGATACGCACGCGTTCATGGGCTAGGCGCAGTTGCTCATCCTGCACGCGCAAAATGGCAGTAGTGGTTTCTAGTTGCGCGGCGAGGCGTGCTCGGGTAATGGCAGCGGTTGCCATGTTGCCGGCAAGGGCCAGGCGCGCAGCATTCAGTTCGAAGCGACGGTAGTCGGCGCGAGCAGCCAAGGCTTCGAGTGCGCGCCGGTTGCCGCCAGCCAGATCGAGGTTGTAATGCACGCCAACGCTGGCGTTGTAGAGGCTGAATTGACGTGCGTCTCCGCTCAACCCTTGGCTACTGGGACTCATTTGCTGGCGCTGAGATCCCAGTGCGACATCTACCTGTGGATATTGCGTCGAGCCCGCCTGTGCGGCAAGAAGCTCCTGCGCCTGTCGCAAATTGGCGCTGATGCTCGCCAGCGTCGGGCTGACATGGAAAGCTTCGTTTATCAGTCCGTCGAGTGCGGATGAACCCAAGCTTTGCCACCATTGCGTTTCGATCGGAAGCCCTTCGACTAGACGTTGTGTTTCGCCGAACTGCGTGGGAGCGGACACGGTTCTATCAGCTACCGGTGTTGCAGTGTAGCGAGCCACATCGGGTGCGGTGGGACGCTGAAAATCAGGGCCGGCGGCGCAGCCGGCCAGACCGGCGGTGACCAGACCAGCTACCAGGTAAGTTGCCGCAAGCCGTCTTTCGAGGCTGATGGGGCGCTGGCATGTTTTAGCGTGCTCCATAAAAATGCTCCACGAAAGGTTTACGGAAAGCTTGGTGGCAGCCCAAGCAGCTTTCCTGCACGTGGGCGAATGATTGGATCACCGCCTTGCCGTCGCTGCTCGCAGCAGCCAGCTTCATGGCCAGCGCCGCCTCGTGAGTCTGCGCGTCAAAGTTTCTGAACTTGGTCGCATCAGCGCCGAGGTAAGCAAGGATGCGCATTTTTTCAGTAAGCGGTGGCTCGGGGTGTGCAGCAACTTTTGGGGCGAGCTGAACGACCTGAACCCATTCCTCCTGCGAAATCGCACCGGTAATAGCCTGCATGTTGCGCCCGAGTTCCTGCATGATCTTGCGTAGCGCCAGTGGCTCAACCTGGGTAGCGTCACCAGCCCAAGCTGGCAACTGAAAACCCCATAAAAGCAGGCAGGCCGTAACGGTCAGGGTGATAGTTCCAAATGCGTGGCTGTGTTTGCGGTGGGTCATGAAATTCTCCTGTAATTCAATCGTTCTCTCATTCGAACTCCCGCCCTTCGCCAGCTTCCTCATGGGTCACGCCGTCGCGGATGTGGTAGATGCGCTTGAATGTGGGGATGATCTTTTCGTCATGGGTGACGACGATGATGGCGGTCTCGAACTTCCGGGCCATGTCGTTGAGGATGCGGATTACAGCCATGGCGCGCTCGGAATCCAGCGGCGCAGTGGGTTCATCGGCCAGGATCACCGGCGGACGATTGACCAGTCCGCGCGCGATGGCGACCCGTTGCTGCTCGCCACCGGAGAGTTGCGAGGGCATTGCGCGAGCTCGGTGTTGCACATCAACCGCTGTGAGCAATTCCAGTGCCTTCGCGCGCGACTCTCCATTCGCGACGCCTGCAAGCATCGGCAGCAGCGCCACGTTGTCGGTGACATCGAGAAACGGAATCAGGTACGGCGCCTGGAAAACGAAACCGATCTTGTCACGCCGTAAGGCGCGCAGGTCGCGGACTTTCCAGCCATCGGCGTAGATCACTTCATCGCCCAGCGTCATGCGACCGGCGGTCGGTTCGATCACCGCACCCAGACACTTGAGCAGCGTGCTCTTGCCGGACCCGGAAGGGCCGATCAGTCCCACCACTTCACCAGGCGCAACATGCATATTCACGTCTCTCAAGGCAAAGACAGCGGTGTCACCATCGCCATACCGCTTGCTTAAACTTTCGATGTGTATCCCTTTGCCACTCATCTCAACCTCCAATGGCTTCGGCCGGATCGACCTTGAGTGCCATGCGAATGGCGACGAGGCTAGCTAGAACGCAGATCACGAGCACGGCAAAAAAACCGGCGACAGAATCCATTGGCGTGAGCAGGACATATTTTGGAAAAGCCGGTGCTGAAAAGGTGGCTGTGATCTTGCCGACCACGAAGCCAATCACGCCCAGGGCGAGCGCCTGCTGCATGATCATCGCGGCGATGGTTCGGTTGCGTGTGCCGATGAGCTTCAACACCGCGATCTCACGGATTTTGTCCATCGTCAGCGAATAGATGATGAAGGCAACGATGGCCGCGCTAACGATGGCCAGAATCACAAGGAACATGCCGATCTGCTTGGCCGAGGTGGCGATCAGCTTGCCGACGAGGATGTCTTCCATCTGTGCCCGGGTGTAGACCGTCAAACGCTTCCAGCGCTGGATGGATTCGGCAACCTCGTCCGGCGCATGACCAGGTTTCAGAGTGACCAGCACGGCATTGACGAACGCGTTGCTGCTCTGTGAAGCAATCACGGCATCCAGCAAACCTGGATCACCGGGTCGATTGAAGACCGGGTTGGCTTCGGTGCGACGCCGGCTTTGCCAGATGGCATCGTTGTCCTTGAGGAACTGGGCCTCCTGGGCATCTTTGAGCGGAATGAATACCATCGGGTCGCCGCTGGACGACACCATGCGCCGTGTCAGCCCCACGACGGTGTAATGATTGCGGCGAATGGCAAGACGATCTCCCAGTTTGAAGCCGGTGGCGATGTCGGCCACAGCCTCGTAGTGACCGCGCGTGATCTGGCGTCCAGCGACGAGATAAGGAGGCCATCCGGGTGTAGCCCCCAACGCACCGGGCGCGATGCCGACCACCATGGTGCGTACATCACTCTCGCCCTTGCGTACCTGCATGGTCAGGTAGGTCGCGTTCGCTGCCTGTGAGACTCCCGGCATGGCGAGAATGGCGCGATACACGTCATCGTTGAGGCTGGACGACTCCGCATAAGGACCCAGAGTATCCTTTTGCACCACCCAAAGGTCAGCGCCACTGTTGTCGAGCAACGCCTTGCCGTCGTCCACCATGCCTCGGTACACCCCAGCCATGACTAGGGTGACGCCGATCAGCAGACCCAGACCGATGCCGGTGAAGACGAATTTCCCCCAGGCATGGAGAATGTCGCGGCCGGCCAGGCTGATCATCGTGAAACTCCCGGGATATGCTCGACCACATGGATGCGGCTGCGCGCCGTCAGTGCCTTTTCGCTATAGGTCACAACCTGGTCCCCATTCTTGAGCCCTTCGCGCACCTGCACGTAACCATTGAGGTCGGAAGTGCCGAGCTTGACCGGGGAGAAATGCAGATCACCATCCACGATTTGCCAGACACCAACTTTATCGCCTTCACGCTGGACGGCAGCGTTGGGGATCAGTGGAGCGGCCGGGAGCGCCGGCAAGTCAACCGTGACTTCGGCCAGTTCACCCACTGGTGGCAAAGGTTCTGGTTTGTTATCGAATGTCACCTTGGCAAGCGTTTCCTCGGTTACCGCGTCGGCCTTGGGTTCCACCCGCAGCACGCGACCTTTCAAGGTCTGGCCACCACGCGAACGCAGGACGATATGAGCCGGCAGCCCCCCAGCCAGCCCCGATGCGCTGATCTGGTCGAAGCGCACATTGATCCACAAACTCTTGGGGTCGATCACTTCCACCACGGCCTGGCCCGCGACGATGGTCGTGCCGGGATCGGCATCGCGCACGGCGACTACACCGTCGACCGGCGCGATCAGGCGCAGATTGCTCCGCTGCGCGACGAGTGCTTCGCGGTCGGAGCGTGCCCGGGCAATATCTTCCCGAGCGGCGGATAGGGCGGCATCGGCGATCTGCAGTTCCTGCCGCTTGGTGGTGACGATTTCCTCGCTGGTCGAGCGCACCGCAAACAATTGCTCATAGCGGCGCGCCTGGGTTTGCGCGTAGGCTTGCCGGGCTTCTGCCTCGCGCAAAGCCGCTTCCGCCCGCTTGAATACAGACTCCTGTGAGCGCACCCGATCATCAAGGTCGACCGGCTCCATCTCGCCGAGCACCTGTCCGGCCTTGACCTGGTCGCCTACATGCACCTCCAGGCGTTTGACGCGCCCGGCAAACGTCGGCCCGATCTTGTAGGTGTAGCGCGCCTCCACCGTGCCGATGCCGAACAGCGCCGGTGTGATAGCCCGTGATTCCACGCTTGCCACCGTCACAGCGACCGGGGCGAGCGGCCCTGATCGCAGACCGACATAAATAAAAAGCACCAGCAAAGGAATGATGACGGCAAGCAGTGCCAGGGTGCGGCCTTGCAAGGGTAACTTTTTCATTGCGCACTCCTTATGCCACGCCGATAAATTGCAAAGACGCGCGGCGCATCGCGGTGCATACGTCCCACATCACCCGCCAACAGCGATTGCATGACCAAGCCCTGGATCGTGCCAATGAACAGCGTTGCCGCCGCCTCGTTGTCAAGCGAGGGAGACAACTCGCCGCTGGCCTTGCCTTTCTCGATGAGACGATGCAAACGTTCGCCGTAGCGCTGAATCAAGGTTTGCACCATGCGCTTGGCCGGTGTCGATTCGGCACGCTGAAGCTCACCAAACATCATTCTTGGCACGCCTGGGTGCTCAGCTACGAATTCGATATGACTCATGAACATCGCCTCCATGGCTGCCAAGGGCGACTCGATTCCTTGTGCGGATCGATCGATTCTGGCTAATAGGCGCTCTGCTACCCACTCCATGACCGCCTGCCAAATGGCTTCCTTGTTCGGGAAGTGCCGAAACAGCGCACCCTGGGTCAAGTTCATGTGTTTAGCGATAGCCGCAGTGGTTATCTCGCTTGGGTTTTGTGAACCGGCAAGCGCCACGACGGACTCGACAGTTACGGCACGACGTTCATCGGCCGGCAGATGCTTTGGATGGGTGTCCACGAGCACTCCTTGTAAGATAGTAATTAATTACTATCTTACCACAAGAGGCAACTCAAACAAGAGAAAACCCGACGTACTCGTCAATATCTAGAGTCTGCAATGGGCTTAACGTGCTTTATTTTCCGTTTTCTGAGACGTCCCCTAGCTGGCTTATCAGGCAGATTCCGGACCGCTTTTTTGACGTTTTATCCGGAACCGAATGCGCGGAAATTGATGGTATTGCGCATGACGGTTTACTGCATGATACTGAACACAAGACAGCATACCCTGTTGCAGGAAGAGGTTTCCGAAAGGTGGATAACTGATCGGATGCTATCAGTCCATCACATCATCATGGCACCGACAGTTCCCGGACCCCATCCCCGACAGCATCAGAACCAATATCCTCCCGCTATGCGGTGTATTTAACGAGAGAGTCATAAATGGAGCAACTGAACGGCACGCCGCCTTGCCTTATGAAGGCGTGGAAGAAGCATGAACACGAACTTCTTTGCTGGTTACTCAGACAAGTGGGTAATGAGGCTGATGCTGATGATCTGATACAGGAAACCTTTCTCCGGGCAATACGACAACATGGGAAATTCTGTGCCATCGTGAATGCCAGAGCCTGGCTGTTTGAGGTTGCCCGGCATCTGCTTATTGATAAAAGCCGCCAGCAGCGTCCATTTATGCCTCTCCACGATGATTTATCATTGCCGGATAATACGCCTGAAACTGTCGACTCACTGGCTGGTTGTCTGCTCCGCATCCTGGATAAAATGGCAGAGTCTGATCGGATTATCCTTACGCTCTGTGATCTTGAGGGGATGAAACAGGCTGATTTTGCAGACCGAAATGGTCTGACACTTGCGGCAACCAAATCGCGTTTATCCCGGGCGAGGGATAGGCTGCATAGGAAACTTTCCAGCAATTGCCAGATCAGACTGGATGAGTATGGTCGGGTATGTTGTTTCACTCCCAAGTGAAGAATCTGTTTCCCCTTCTGGGGTTACCGATAAGCTATTGCAGTGAAATCCTGTTCAATAACATTTCTCAGCAAATGAAATAAATCGAAAAAAACTGCATCCTTTTCTGTCAAACAGCGTCTTCCCGAAAAACAACCGTCGTGAGGCCTGTCCGTTATGTTCCAGATTTTCACTGATTTTGCCACCTGGCTGGTCTATGAATGCCTTAGTCTGAGTCCTGCAACCAAACTCGGGGAGGCGATCCACTTTTTTGTCGAAGACGTGAGCAAAATTTTCGTTCTCTTGCTGGTCATGATCTACTTTGTGGCCATACTACGGGCCTCGCTGGATATTGAGAGGGTAAGAAACTATCTTGCAGGTAAGCACCGTGGAATGGGGTATTTACTGGGCTCCTGCTTTGGCGCCGTTACTCCGTTCTGTTCCTGCTCAAGTATCCCGGTATTTCTGGGGTTTACTTCGGCTGGTATCCCCCTCGGGATTACCATGGCCTTTCTCATCACATCCCCCCTTATCAATGAAGTCGCCGTCCTGCTTCTGGTCAGCCTGCTCGGATGGAAGTTCACGCTCATTTATATTGCTGTCGGAATGGCTGTTGGTATGGCTGGCGGTGCTTTTCTTGATCGGATTAAGGCCGAACGCTGGTTAGCCGATTTTGCCGCCGATGCCCTCAGAGACGGGCAGCAACATCAAACTGATGAGATCCGACAATCTACCATGGCACCGCATATGCCTCCCTCAAAGCGACATGCCTTTGCTAAAGAGGAAACTCTCACCATTTTTAAGCGTGTCTGGCTCTGGGTCATTCTCGGAGTAGGACTTGGTGCGGCATTGCATGGATTTGTGCCCGACGGATGGATCGCGTCGCATCTCGGTGCCGGTCAGTGGTGGACTGTCCCTGTAGCTGTGCTGGTTGGCATACCTCTCTATTCCAATGCTACCGGTGTGATCCCTGTGATGGAGAGTCTGATCACGAACGGCCTGCCAGTGGGGACAACTCTGGCTTTTTGCATGAGCACTGTGGCTGCCAGCTTTCCTGAGTTCATTCTGCTCAAACAGGTGATGAAGTGGCAATTACTGTGCACCCTGCTGTTGCTGTTGTTGACCTCTTTCACACTGGTTGGCTGGATTTTTAACGTTGTATTCCCGTTAATTCCCTGAAGAGGATTATAAAATGAAGCATGTAAAAGTACTGGGTACAGGCTGTTCCGGTTGTAAAACAACCATCCGCCTTATCCAGCAGGTGGCTGATGAGAGAGGCGTCGCTATTCAGCTTGAAAAAGTGGAGTCACTGTCTGAAATAATGAAACACAAAGTGATGGCGACCCCGGCGGTTGTCGTTGATAACATCGTTGTACATACTGGAGGAATACCATCAAGAGACATTATCGAAAGCTGGCTCTGACCTGCAGGCAGGGAAATAATTCCTGTTCGTTCATTGCCTGAAATATCAAGCTCTGATCTCTGTAGAGGACTCCCGGCAGCCCCTTTTTTAATGAAAAGTTCAGACCCAGAGATGAAGGTATACCTTCATCTCTGTCGCGGAGCTCCGCCACAGCAGGTAAAGTTTACACTCTGATATCTCACTTATCACAGTCAGTTCAGGTCCGTTTTTTGCTCTCTGACCGCTGGCCGTCTTACTGCAGTCCCTGTTCAGCCTTTAGTTATCATATTCCTGACGCTTATTCGTTTAAAGTCTGAAACTTCGCTTCAAGCTCAAGTATTCTGAGACACATCTGCTCAATAAGTTCTGGTGTGATGGTTTTTTTAAAACGAGCGATGAGTTCAGCATCCGTGTCATCCATATATTTTATGGGTTTATCAAATGCAACCTGGCTAAGCCGGGCAAGCGCAAGAACTTCATCAATCATAAGGATTTTCTTCATAATGTCGCCTTTTCTTCCCGACTCAGGGTTTTAATGCCAGTCTGGAATTAAGTTTTCCCGGAGTTTCCTCCGGGTTCCGACTTATCTGAGCATTAACAGCGGGACTCTGGTCTGTTCGAGCATCGCAGTTGTGTTACTGCCGATGAAAAAACGTCGCAGGGAAGAGTGCCCATATGCCCCCATGACAATCAAATCCACGCCGTTTTCTGCGGCGTAACGACAAAGCGCCTCCGTTACCGAGCGTCCTTCAGCTAACCGGGATATCGCACTGATGCCAGCGCACTGCAGACTACGCTTTGCCTCTTCGAGGGTATGAGCATCGCCGTTAACCATTACGATATGACATTCCAGGCTCTGCAGCAGAGGGCTGAGCGTCAGTCGACGCAGGTTTCTCCGGCTTTCCTCACTGCCATCAAACGCAAACATGACTCTTGAAGGTACAGAAAAAGTTTCAGGTACAATCATTACCGGCTTTTTCTGCAGGCGGATAATGCTCTCCAGATTGCTGCCAACCGGGTTCTGTGCTCCCCGGCGACCGAGCACTATCATACGAATACCCTTCAGGTCAGCCAGGATGATATCCAGTGCGCCATGTTTCTGAAGTTGCTGAACATCCGGGATACCGATCTGGCTGAGCAGTTCCGCGCATCCGGCAAGAATGGCGCGTCCCTGAGTCATCAGCAGGCGGTTACGCTCCCCTTCTATTCGGACAAGGTCCTGCGTCAGTTGCTCCCGGCTGTCAATACCGATAGCCCCCGTAAGGTCAGAAACTGCCGGTTGTTCATTTTTTTCAAGCACATGCAGCAGGGCAAGAGGAACGTCAAGCTTCCCGGCAATCCAGGCTGCATACTCACACACGGCGCGTGTTGATGACGATCCATCCACGCAGGCAATAACGGTGTTGTCCATAGCATTAATTCCTGACATTAATGACCTCCCATCAGTTTTTCGATTTCTTCGGGTTTATCGTGAACACCAAAGCGATCAACGATAGTACGGGTTGCTTCGTTCATCCCGCGGATCTCAACGTCTGTTCCTTCTCTGCGGAATTTAATAACCACCTTATCCAGTGCGCTGACCGACGTGATATCCCAGAAATGGGCATGCGTAACATCAATGACAACTTTCTCTGCAGCTTCGCGAAAATCAAAATACGCCATAAAGCGGTCGGCGGAGGCAAAGAACACCTGCCCGGTGACCTTATAGAGCCGGGACTCTTCCCTGAGTTCTGAAGAGACAGCCAGAAAACGCGCCACTTTAGTGGCAAAATTCAGGGAAGCGATAAGCACACCGGTCAGTACCCCGAATGCCAGATTATGAGTGGCCACCACCACCACCACTGTTGCCAGCATCACCACGCTGGTAGAAATGGGATGGCTTTTAAGGTCGGTAACTGAACGCCATGAAAAGGTACCAATCGAAACCATGATCATTACGGCGACAAGCGCGGCCATAGGGATTTGCGAGACCAGGTCCCTGAGAAAGACTACCATACACAGCAGGACCACACCGGCAGTGAGGGTGGACAGACGGCCCCGACCGCCGGATTTCACGTTGATAACAGACTGACCAATCATTGCACAGCCCGCCATTCCCCCGACAAATGAGGTGCAGATATTAGCGATGCCCTGAGCCTTGCATTCCCTGTTTTTATCACTGGGGGTATCCGTCATATCGTCCACAATCGTGGCTGTCATCATTGATTCCAGTAACCCTACAATGGCGAGGCCTGCGGAGTAAGGGAGAATAATCAGGAGCGTATCAAGATTCAGCGGGATATCCGGCACCAGGAAGACCGGCAGACTGTCAGGCAGTTTGCCCATATCCCCGACCGTACGCACGTCCAGATGCAGCCATATGGCAATCGCCGTAAGCACCACGATACAGACAAGGGGTGAGGGGATTGTTTTATTCAGATACGGGAAGAGGTAGATAATGGCGAGCCCTACTGCCGTCATAGCATAAACATGCCAGGTCACATTGGTGAGCTCAGGTAACTGCGCCATGAAAATCAGGATCGCGAGTGCATTAACGAATCCGGTCACCACGGAGCGTGAGACGTAGCGCATGAGCCCGCCGAGTTTAAGATAACCGGCTATCAGCTGGAATACGCCGGTCAGTACGGAGGCAGCCAGTAAGTACTGTAGTCCATGATCCTTCACCAGGGTCACCATCAGGAGCGCCATTGCCCCCGTTGATGAAGATATCATCGCCGGGCGACCACCAAAGAAGGCCATAATCAGCGGGATACAGAAAGCGGAGTAAAGCCCCACCTGAGGGTCAACACCGGCAATAATGGAAAAGGCGATCGCTTCTGGAATGAGTGCGAGCGCGACAACAATACCAGCCAGCACGTCACCACGGACGTTACCCAGCCAGTCCTTACGCGTCGAGGACAGCAACATAGTAATTTCTCAGTTTTTAGATGTAGTTAGCCCCGGAGGACATAAGTTTCAAATACGATAAAACACATCCGCAGACGGGATGTTATTACGTGCGTTCTGAGGCTCGCTCAGTACGGCGGAGGAAGGGAAAACTCAGGGTGGCGTAATGCGCATGATCAGCAGATAAATCCTTGAAAGCAGGTACTCAGCCCTCAGTGAACAGAATAAGTCAGCGTAATGTACTTTAGTGCTGACCACGTGCTCTGTATGATACAGAATCTATCTACTATAAACGAAAATACAGCACGATCAATGCTCACACTCTATATGGGACGTTCGTACCTGGACATGATTATCTGTGTTCAATGTCCCCGCATGACCGTCTTAACATCCAGAATATTACGTTTCCAAAAAAACCAGAAATGATTAAAAAATGAGCTTAACGTACAATAATTTTCGATATCCAAACTGACCCCTAGATGGCTCACTTGTCAGTTGCGGTTGTCCACCAGGTTCAAACCGGATCATCGCGCCAGCAGGCCAGTGGCTGGGACAGGGAAAATCGCCTGAACAGATTGCGGCTGAAAAACGAGTTGCTGCGGCAGCGGAAGCAGCAGCAGCCAGGAAAGTACAGGAGGACAAAGACCGGGCCATACGTGCGATGCCGGTGTTTGCCAAATCCAGCCAGTGCGGCCCGGGCAATACAGAAGCCCTGACGTGCGAGGCATCTCACCGTGATTTTGGGGCAATGGCGTATTACATGGCCACGCCCGAAGCCAGAATCAATGATGCACCGGCCACCGACCAGACAGTTACTCAACACGCTCAGACGGCTAAAAAGAAAAAGCCAGCTTCAGCTGATGATAAAGGTTCCTGGTTCTCGCGCATGTTCGGCGGAAGAAAGGAATCTGCTACTGATAGTGCTCCGGCAGCTGCGGCAGCAGCAATGACGATTACACGCACCCCATTACAGCTGGCACTTGCCGAAGGAAGCGGGCTTGCGTTGTTACGGTTGCTGGGCGGTGCAGCCAGTACGGCAGGAACATGGCTGGTGGAAACCTCTCCGATAGGCGCTGGTGTTGTCGGGGCGTTGTGGTCAACGAAGCTGAATTCGGGTGAACAGGACTTCATCGACTCGATGCGGTTACGTCAGCTTGCGGAATCCCGGGGGGAGGCCGACACGCGCGTCCGTTTTATGTGGCGCGATAATGGTGGCCGTCTTGAGCCTGTTGGTTTTAATGTTGCTCAGGGGAGCGGGCTGGATAAAGTGCCGGTTCGAATGCTCCAGAAAAACTGGCGCACCGGCGCATATGAATTTGTGGAAGATGGCGAAAAACGACCGACCCTGGTCTGGACACCGGATAACCCCGGATTCACGCTCCCTACGAATACCGGCAATACCGATACTCCCTATTTGCCGAGCTCGGTTCTTGTCCATCCGCAGGATGAGATCCCCCGTCTTGGGTCGACGGTCAGTCCTGGCCCTGAAGAGAAAACGTTCCGCGACTACATCCTGGTTCACCCGGAAGGCGCATTTGAACCAATCTACATCTATCTCAGTAAGCCACCGGTACAATTTCTCGATGTAGAGCTCTATAGTGACTTTGAACGTCGCTCGCGTCAGAAACTTTATGAAGCTGATCATATGCCATCAGCAGCAGCGGTTAAGCTTGCGTTGTCGCGTGAATATCCGTTGTTAAGCCCACGAGAGCTGGACAGATTAAGCAAAGACGTTGCGGCCCTGATTGTGCCTATAGCTATCCACCATAACGTCAGCGAGACGTTTGGCGGGAGGAATACGCCCGAGCAGATAGAACGTGACTCACGTGATCTACGAGCCGCACTGGACAGAAACTTTGATGCAGTGAAACCTGAACTGAAAAAAGAAGGTGCAACTGAAGCGCAGCTGGAAGCAGCCAGGGCAAGAATGCACAAACTCAACACTGAAGTGGGACTTTACAAATGACGGTAAAATTAGAGGCGCTGATCCGCAGCTTTGGGAAGTCATATGACGAGCTGGTCTCCCTGGGGCTCATAACCTATAAAACTCCTCCGACTGCTTCTTCCGGGGAACCAGATCTAAATCTGGAGATGGCCAAAGAGGGGTTATTCCTGACCTTCAAACGTCAGGGCCGGATATTCCAGGTTATCACCCTGGCGATCCAGAATGGCAAGGCCAAAAACTGGGTTTTCCCGAGTGAGCTTCCGTTCGGTCTGTTACCGCAGATGGATGTCGACTGGGTACATTCTCACTTCAGCGATCCAATCTATACCCAGCAGCCGAAAGTGATTATGCGCCGGGCATTTGGGCGCTGCGAAGTCTACAAACTCGACGTTGCCGGTTCTGAGGTTGCGATTCAGTTCGACTTCGATATTGCTGAGCACGTAGATAGCGTTACATTCCGACCGCTTTCGCTCGTGAATGCCCTGCTGTCAGGGACGAAGTAACTTATGACAAAGGGCGCTGAATAGCGCCCTCTTTACTCTGCCTAAGCTGGTGGAGCACTACCCCTTAGTATTGCGAGAGCTGGCTCTCTAATGCCAGTTGCTTAATTAGCTGTTGCTCGCATTGCGGTTTTCCCCATGAATCCTGCCAGTTACAGATGTTCAGGTACTTTGCCTCCAGCCTTTCCATCCCATCGAGGTTAGAGATGGCATAGTCTGGCCAGATATCGTGAAACACAACGTCGTAAATTACTCCGGCTGGTGGGCAATATTCCATCGCATCGGCATGAACAATCTCTACACGGGGGTCGTGGGCGAACGTACCACCCACCAGGTTGATGACATCCTGCGATTTTTCTATGACGGTAACATGGGTAATGTCGTCTTTCTGAAGGATGACATGGAGAACCATGCCAAGCCCAAGGCCATTAATGAGAACCCGTCCAGTCGCCTGATCAATGAATGATTCACAGGTACGTATCTCCATTGGGGTGTTAGACATGACCACCTCCCCGCAATGAGATAACCGGCGATAAAAACCAGGTGGAATGTACTCGTCTGGATTATCTGTATGTTGAGCACGTAATGCGAGCGTCAGGGCTTTGTCTTTCGTTATTTCGAAAGTGTCCAGAGTCCAGTTACCAGATTTGCCGTCTTTAACGGGTAAATCAGAAAAGCAGCTTTTCATACACATGCCATAGAAATAGAGAAAATGAATTATCGAATTTTACCATACCATTGAGCCAAAATCGTCGGCTCCAGGCGTTGCTTTAATGGCTACCGTGATTAGGAGGTGCAGTTAACGCTAGCCGTGAGCCAGATTACGCAGATAAGACCCCAACTGCGCCCGCTGATAGCCGATGCCACCGGTCGTGTGTTCGATAATGATGTCGGCATTAAGCAAGCCAATTTTAATACGTCGCTCAATCGCAGCTCGCATCACCAGCTGATATGTTTTCCCTCCGGTCAGAAGTATAGATCGTACTCCTGATGGCCATTCATTTGAGTCGAAAGCAGCTAGTTCGGCGATCATTTTCCCGGCTCGCTCAGCTGTCATGCGTTGCTCATACGGTTCGATAATATGTCCACCATCGATGAAACCGTGTCTTGCTGACAAGATGACAACCGCTGGCCATGTTGTCGGCACGTTAGCGCGAAAAGTCGAATACATAACCCCTTGATAGAGGTTTATTGCCGGGGCTGCTGTCCTGCCTTTTGTTGCCGAGCAGGACATGATAATTAAGTTAGTCATTGTTGCGTTCAGAGCTGGATGGCGGAGAGGAATGATTCCCGCGTGTGGCTGCTGGTGGCTGGGAAAAGAGCCTTCTGTAGATTCTGTTCATCGTATCCATCAGCTGCAAACTGAGCGATCTTCTTTTCGAGTCGCTGTTTAGCTTCGAACAACTTTGCATCCTTGTTGTTTTTCATAAAGCGCAGCATGTAATCAGAGATAATCCGCAGCGGCACTGTAATGTCAGCGTTGACAGCAATGCAGGGCTCATTTCCCTGCAACGCTTCAGTGTGCTCCGCTTCCAGACGGTATTCATCGTCCCCATTCTTTGTGCTCATAAAGTATTGCCCCATGATTAAGATAAGGAACCGTTTCGAGTCTGCTTAATTGTCAGGAGCGAAACACCTGATTTTCGCATCAGACGGAATGAGTCCCCGAGAGTACTGACTGGATTTCCTTCAATACCTTTCGCCGTAACTTCCCGGGCAAGATATTTCATTACCAAAGAAACTTCGTAAGCCAGCGTGGAAATAGCATTGTCAAAATCTTTGGCCTCTGAACCTGCAAGGTATGCATCAGCCACTGAATTACCCATTAGCAACGAATAGGCAATTAGCTTGCCGGTGTTAACTGGATTAAAGTCACAATCACTTGTTATTAGTTGGGAGATCGCGGCCTCCGTACTTTTTTCAAGTCGTTGAGCTGGGCAGTCAGGAGCACTGGCTGCACGACCCATGAGGTAAAACAGAAACGTTTCATCCCTGTACGGGAGTTCCCACATGCCCTCAAGAAAATCATCAAAAGCTTCCTGGATTACTGCTGGTGGCAGCATTGATAATTCTGGGTACAATGCCTGAAAGTCTGCGTGGAGAGATAGATCCTCTTCCCCGCTACATTCAGAAATGCCAACAATAGCATCCAAACCAAGCTCACCTGCTCGGGCCCACAGCGCAGCGGTATTATCCTGATCACTTACGAAAGAAAACGTAGCAGCGGTATCTTTTTTCCATTCCACTTCGATAGACTTAATGTCGTTAAATAATGATTCAGATATTGGAGCAAAACCAGATACAAAATTGGTATTCCAAAGATGACTGTAGGCGTAGATATTGTCATGGCTCTTATGCAGCCATTCAGCGCGTTCAGGGAGACCGTTCAGTGTAAAAGGTTTTTTCAGCACCATCTGCTGGCCACGGTAAGAAAAATCGCCCTCACCGTCGATTTGATGGCCAAGAAGCAGGCGGGCTGCATCAATATTACACTCGTCTCTACTCTGATATTTCCGGGGGATATAGGCGTTGAAATAACGGTGATAGATAGACAAGCTTTGACCGTGGTCGTCGCTGTAGCGCTCATAGGGTTCTGGGAATACTGACCAGTCCTCGATTGCCTCTAAGGCCGTTACCGTTGCCTGCGGTACGAGTTCTGAAGCTAATGACAGGTTATGGTTGTTTTGCTTCACAAGCTGTACAAGTTTCTCGAAGACGAATACTTTTTCACCCTGAACCTGGTAGCTCACTCCTGGTACGCCGTCGATAGCACGTAATTTTTCGCGAAGTGAATCGTCGCCCATGTAATTGTGAAACTCGTCTATAACAATCATTCTTTCGGGTGGGACTTCGTTGGCCATACGGTATTCCTTACGAGTTATCAAAACCTACAACAAATCGGACGGATATGACAAAAGCTTGAATGTTTTTACATCCTATCATGACCCGACAATCCACGAATTTTTATTACCCACGAAACGAGCCCAATTCGTCAGGTGAGTAGCCCGGGATACAATAAGCACAACCGCTACACCAGAAAGGAAAAAATTTATGTACAGCATTACTAATGCCAGATTACAGCGCTTAGGCATCGAGCTTCATGTGCCAGCCTGGACGGTAATGGTTGACAGAAAACGTTCTACCTGGGAGAACACATCCAGGGAAATTCTGGTTTTACTCAATAAAAAAGGCGACCAACTGCTGGCCGTTGAAGAAACATCGTTGAATGCCTGGGACAAGATGGCCGAGGTTATGGCTGAATATGCTGAAACTGAGGAAGGTGTGGCAGAATGGAAGCGGTACAAGTCAGATGGCTGTCCTATGGTTGGTCTCTTTGGTATACCTCTGTAGCAGTCTTGTAAAATCAGAATAGTATCTTTCCAGACCTGTCAAATGGAAGCATTAACAAATTAGTTAACAAAACGGACAATATAACAAAAAGTGGCTGGTAAGCACATTGACCACCTGATAGGCAGGTAGCAGCATAAAAGGGGAACCGAGTAATGAAAGGCTGTATCATCCGAAAAAGATGTTTTCAGAGATGCACTATATGATGGAATAACAAGTTTTTGCAGATACTACCGGCGTAGAGGATGTCCCGAATACCTATAGCTGGAGTATCGATATTCACGGCTTAATACGAATAAACCGAATGGGATATAAATATGGCAATTATTTTGGGTGTTTTATTTGTGATAACATTAACACTTAGCATCTATCAGTTGCGGAAGATAAGAAGACTATCATCCCGGATTAACACATTGGAATCCGTTATCCTGGGCGAGCGAACGGGAAAGACAATTCCTTATGAATCGTTGCACCTTCTCAATATTTTGAGATTACAGGCACGACAATGGACTAGTTCGGAGGAAAATCCCGCTTTATTAACTGTCCGGCCAGTTTGTATTGAACTGCTGGATGATTATATGTCTAAGCTTTTAGCTTCTATTCCAGAATTGAATTTGATGATAGAACCTCGCCCTCCATATGCATCGCTATACACTATCAATTCTGTAATGTTCTACATCGATAGTGAGAAACATGAAAAGTTGCCTATTCGCTTTCATTGCGCCAATCAAGACCTGGCAGAGCGCATCGCAAACTTGTTGCTATCGAAGGGCATTGAAGCTCGCGCAGCGATTGAAATGTCACACGTAGATTAGCCAGATATAAATAGATGGGCATTCTGTCCGGGTTGTTTATGCTGCCCTGTTTACAATGCACTGAATAAAACGGACAACAATAACAAAAGCGGTTATCAACAATCCCTCAATCAGAACCGTGGAAACAGCGACCGTCGTAAAATCCGTTGTTAGCTTTATTGCTGCTACTATCACCAGTCCACCAAAAAGAATGCAGCGGGTAGCGATAATTTCGCGGTGAAACCAACTAAAGAAAGCACCCGCGATAATGACCAGGGAACAGTAAATCGAAAAAAGTAGCGTCATCATATTCGGTTATCCTGTCATACGGGAGTCGCAGGGACTCCCGGGCAATTAACGTTACTAACTTGTGCTACCAATGTCGTACATTACAGAGTATCTTACAACTGATTCACAATGATGTGAACGGCCATATATTAAGGAGATTTACATGGCAAATTCAAAACCAAAATCAACGGAAATATCCGTTACGCAATACGTAAACAAATCTGTATTGGCTCAGCGTTTGAATCAAATTCGTGATGCTGTCAAAGAGCTAATGTCATTCCAGCACTCGGAGTCTTCTGACTTCCAAAACTGGGTGGCCGAAGCGATAAAGGCATTACGAGCAGAGTTTGAGCGTTTACGTCCACAGATTGAAGAGTACTTACGTATAGCCAAATAAAAACTCGTTTTTTGAGGGGGCCACAAGGCTCCCTTTTTTTGGCCGTCGCGCAGCTGATAGTCATTGAATCAACCTCGCGTTGGCGCATTCCCACGGTTCCCACCTGATGGATTACCGGTTTTGCTTGGCCAGTTCCCGCCGTTGAGGGTTTGTTCTGGGAACATGATCCGTCGACGGAAAACTTGAATATCGCCCTGGTTTACTTCCGTAATCATCTTCAAGAGCTCAGTTACTGCGGTCTCCTGCGGCAGTTGCTGGTTTGCTACAAGCTCCAGTAGCTTATTGAAATACGATTGCATATCGCTGTAATCAGCAACCGATAAGGTGTTTTTGGTGTTAGCGGCGTGTTCATCTACAAATTTCTGGAGATCCATTTACCAGCTCCTGAATGATTTATTGTCATTGGCGAATCCTTTCATCATGACAGGGTTCATCAGAACAATCAAAACGATATTTTCACCATTGAAACAAGGTATTAAGTGCCCTCGGCAAGTTTACTCCTCTCTAACCGACGCTGATAACGTTCCCAACGCATAACTAGGTTCGCCGGGTCTATGGGGCGGCGGAGTCCGTTAATCGGATTACCATCGTACTGCTGCAAATCGTGATCTTCGGCCAGCGCGTCGGGGTCTACGTGGACAGTCAAAGTCTCTGGGCAAATAGCGAGGACGTTGTCGTCAAACAGCCGGTGCAGATCAATGCGAAGCAGCAAGCCATTACTCCAGTGATCCAGCCCACCAGCACTATGCTCCACCAGGTGCGCGGCCTCTGTCCTGCGGCGCAAGCTTGCTCCTGTAATCACGCAGCGGTCGTTACAGTTTCGTCGGACGGCAGCAGCAAAATCAGCCTGATCCGGCCTGGTCACCACACTGGTTGTAGAGCCTTCACGCTTAGGGTGCGCCAGGAGCGCGACAAGCGGTTCCTGCGTGGAGATGCGGGATTGTTCAGCTTCGAAGGCGATCTTGGCTGGCTGAAGCGCTGGCTGCGAATCTCGCGCTATCTCGGACGTAACACCGGTGGTTTCAGCTTCTTTAGGTCTTCCAGTCAGGCTCGCTGCGGCCAACGCACGATCACGTGCTTCCTGCTTCTCTTCCTTCGTCCATTTTCGGCTTTTAGGGTTGGTTACTGCGGGAGCCGGGGTATTACCGGGTTCGCTGACCGGCTCAGGCGCAGCTATCTTATTGCCCTGCCCGTTTTCCGACATAAACCGGCGAGCCAGCACATCAGCACGTAGTTCGGTATCGCGATGCTCATAAAGGTAGGTGCGAAATTCCGTCACACGTCCGCCCACCAGCTTAATGGCCTCACTCATTCCGGCCTTGTTGATGGAAGCGCTACTGGTTTTAAGGTTGGGCAAACCGTACTGGCGTGGGTTTTCTTTCTGAGTGCTTTCAGCGCCGGTCAGGCGGCTCTCTTTGATTTTTCCATTATGACGGGTCGGTGAATCGCCATTCGTATGTTCGGGAGATCGCCAGGCGTCTGCGGGAGGCGTATACGTTGTACCGTTCTTCTTGGCCATGTAGGCGAGCACTTCCCGCATATCAACACGGGTCTTTTTGCGCTCGGCAATACCTTCATCAATCTGACGTTCCAGATCCGCTCGCTTCTCTTTGTGCAGGCGGCGCGATTCCAGTACGGTTTCGTTATCATTCAGGCGTTCTACTATCTCACCGGCGTTTAAATTCTGGTTTGCCAGTTCGCGCACCATGCTCAGCACTAAATCGCCCATCGGATGCCGGGTCGTGATACCCAGGCGCTCAAACGCCCGGTTGGTGATCTCGTTTCTGCGGGTTTGATTGGCCAGTTCCGAGATCTTCTTCAGGCGCTCGATTTCGGCAAGCTGCGCCCGCTTCATCAATTCGCTGCCGGTCAGCATGGAAACAATCTGAACCAGACTCTCACCCTTCAGTAAGTGCTCGGTGATGAATGTAGAAAGAGCTGCCCGCCCACCGTGATTTTTAGGGATACCCAGCGTGGCCAGAATGTCTCTCTTCAGACTCTTACGCTCGTTTGCGGCCCTTTTTTCCGCTTCATGTTTGGCCTGCATGTCCCGGCTATGCTGCTTACGTTCGGCCCGGGTTTTCTTCACCTTCACTTTCGTCGTCACTAGTCTTTACCTGGCAGGGCATCATCATCATTGATACCGGTCGCGGAGGCCTGCGGTCGTTACCTATCCCCCGCCGCTGGCCGCACATTTGATGGCGAGAGTATACCTGCTCTGTCGGCAGCGCGTCTTTTCTTGTCTTCATATATGCAAAATTAGTCCAACATACAAATGCGATCAGGGTCAACACCACCGCGTCAACCCTGCCAAGCGCCCTTGACCTTTATACCCGCTGAAACCCTCGCGCCCCCGGCCCCTCTTTTTTTTCTCTTTTTTTCTCTCTTTTTCTCGTATTTTCTCGCGTGGCTCATCCAGCGACGGGAGTCCTTATGTGGGGTTTGCGAGAACCGGACGGAAAGACCGGCACGGCCCGGTTGCCGCAGGCGGGGGAAATGGCCAGGCCGGGCACGGCGGTTTCTTTTTAAAATGGTGGGCCCGGGCAGAATGGTTACCCCGGGCACGGGCCCGATCCAGAAAACGACGCGGGGGTTTCAGGTACGGCTCCCCTTCCTGCCCCAAGCGAAGCGCAGGGGCAGAGTGAAACCTTATTTGTATGTTGGACTAATAATGAGTGAGGTACGTGGATTCTGCCCGGGTTTTACCGGCGATTACCCCGGAATCCATCACCGGCATTCTTCCCTTTATCGTAATCCCGGCGATGGCCACCGGCACAAAATGTTAGATGGCACAAAATGCAGGGTGTTCCGGCCCGGCGAAAATGCGGCCGCAAACCAGCGCGAAGGTATTGGTCGGAAAAAGGTGAGGACAATGCTGGTGGCCGCACGGAATTCAGGCGGGCACTAGACGTTTCTCACCCACGACTCCGGGTTACCGGTTCGGCTCCGGGTAGCCTGGCCCGGGTGAAGCCCGGGGCAGGCGCACCCTGTTTTTGTATGTTGGACTATTTTGACGGGTACTGGAGCTAACCTCTCTGCCACACGATATGGCATCCAGTTTCCGCTCTCGCGGTTCATGATGAGACGGTCGATTCTGTCAGGGGGGAGTCAGGGAAATGTGAAGAAGCGAAATGGCCACGCTGAAAGATCATGTAGCCAGTTCAGATAAGCAAATTGAGTTATCGGCCCCGCTCATACCTCACCAGCTCTTCGGGTTTAGACAACCACGCTGTAATCTGGTGGTCATGCATTGACGGATCGTAATCGAAGTCTGGCGGATAAAACATATCGCCAACAAACCACTCTTCCTGCTTTAATTCATCCTCGCCTATACCACAACTTCTATCAAGCCAGTCCCATCGGCCTTTTTTGTTAAAAATCACTTTCCCATTCGGCATAAAAGCTCCTTACTCAGTCAGATGGTTACGGTCTCGATATTTCGATGCCAGGCTAACATCGTTCACCAGTTTTACCTCGGCTGGACGTTCGGCTTCAGTCCAGGAATCAGGCTGATAGTACACCCGCAGCGATTATCATCAAACTACTTCGCCTCTCAATCCCGCGCTCTCAAATTTCTGTTCTGCATCTTGCCAGAGTACAATATGAGGACACTATCACCGGAATATTACCAAACGCCCCGGCGATTAACGTTACCTGCCTAAGCTAAGGAAGATGGTTCTATGAAGTCATTTCTGATCAAGATGTCAAATGCGCGTAACGAGCACGTCCATGAAGTTGCTACCGTGGATGAAGCTATTCGTATCGCGTCCGAAAGGGCGAATGAAGGTTTCTGGCTTCCACCCAGCCGGGTCAGCGAAATGCGCAAGGAACATGAAGGCCGGTATACAGTCGGTGATGATGGCTGGTTCCGTCCCATCGAGCTGGCGGTTCCCGTCGAAATTGAAGAAGTGAAATCGGCCTACGGGAACGGTGGTTACGACATGATTTCCGTAGGAAAATGGATGCAGACTCAATCAGGCTGGCAACCGTCACCCTCAGCCTGAGCCCCCTGTTGTTCCTGTAGGGCCACTGCGCCCTGCTTCTCTTCTTACGTTTTACGCTCGCGTTTCTCTTTTTCGTTCTTCAGCTTCCCATAAGCCTTATCAAACCACTCAGGTTCTTTTCCCATCCCGGAATACGACACTCCTTCAGGCAAGCTCTCCCAGAACTCCGTTATCGCCTCAGCAAATTCACCAAACTGTTTCTCAGAAACTTCAAGTTCTTCGTGGCGGGCAGCTCTCTCTTGCGGATGACCTTCGAATTGCCACACCGAATAGTACTCCGGGTGTGAAATAACCAGTTTCTGATGAGCATCACCATCACCGTGTTTGTAAACGTTGACCACCTGATGACATGCGCTGATTAACGGGAAACACGACATATTTCGGGCTTCAATACCCAGCCATTCCAGCAAATCCATAAGCCTCGGAAAACTGAGGTTCCAGATCAAATCTGGCATCACCGACCTGTCGAGCCACCGCCAACTTCTGGCCTCCCGGATAAGCAGCTCTCTTAGAGCCTTGTCAAACTGGTGGTACATCCCTGCTGTCAGGGATAGTGTGACCGTGACCTTCATATCTCGCAGAGAAACCCAATGGCAAGCCTCAATCTGTTCAATATTTTCGTACACATCACTTTCGTCGTGATAATCAGGATTAAACCAGTCACCGGCTGATTCCAGAAATAACTGACCTTTCATCGTTGCTTCACTGCTCATCTCCACATCACTGAACTGCGACAGTAAACGCTTCTGAGCTTGTTCCGAGTAAAATTGATGAGGGTTAAGAAACCAAGGGCGATCAACCGCAGCAAAGAAAAAGATGTTCAATTTCGGGTCGATAATTATTTTTTCGGCATCAACAGATGGCGCAGGTACACTCGGGCTTGATGTTTTTTTTCTACCCATTTTTACAATCCTGTTTAAGCACAGACGAAAAAAAACCGCCCAACTGGACGGTAAATATCAAAATATCCTTCAGAACTCTGATGCGGGTCAGGCGCTAACCCGGACAGTCGCTACTTACTCGTAAAACCCCGCATGGGGGAAAATATATTTTGATACGCCGACAACGTACCCCGCGATGGGGGAAGGTATGTCATGTCAGTCTAACAAACCCAAAGTTCGTTGCAACTGCCAACCACCCCATCCAGCGGGAAATCCAGCAACTATGATCGGGATGAAAACCACCTACCCTACACGAAGGCCAACCTCAAAAATCATCGTTCTCTGCACTCGCAGTTTCAGCAACCAGTTCACTTCGCTCACGGTATGCTTTCGTTAATACTGCATAACTTTCTGAATTAACATGTTCATCAACCCCCGAACAAATCAGCCGGTTCGTCGGAGCTTCAAAATCGTGGCGTTCAAATCTTTCGACAACGCGGCAATCTTCCGACCATCTCTTGCCGATCAACAAATCATTTGTGGTGATTGATGGAAACATTATCAATGCAAAAATGCCCCCAAGACTGCCTATAGGCACGAGCCACATACAAACGATCTTATTTTCGGAGCGAACAAATTTTAACCCGATGACAGCGCCTATCAGAGTCACGACAAATACCACCAGCAGAATTTTTAAGGGTATTATCAGATCTGCGGCATAAATTAGCATTAATCGAATCTCCTTGTACGACGTTGACGGAAGACATCAGCCTGGAAACGCCCTATCAGCGATCCATAATATTCAGCAAATGGATGAAATTATCCTTTTGTCTGATACAAGAAGGTTGCTGACTTATCAGTATTTGCACCATTTCCTGGTGAGCTTTTGATTTATTAACAACACGACGGCACTCAATTTCTTGTTTAATGAGCAGACGTTCATGCTCAATTGCTTCTTTGATTCCGAGTGTACAGGACAATCGATGCCAGAAATTTCTGTATGAAGTATTGATTAATGCAATTTTATACAACACAAGCGCCTGACCTACCTCTCCTTCAATTGGATTACCTGTAAACATAACAGATGCATCTTTAGATGAACTCACCATAAACCCTCACACCGTTACCCACGTTTAATAGCCACGGATTGACGTAAAAGAGCAAGAACGTCACTGACACTCATATCCCACGCGTCCGCCTGCCGTTTCAGTATAAATGCGCCAACCTCCATTCGCTGGGCATGGTTCAACATATGCGTCAGCATATCCCCTCCCTGAGAAAAATTTATCCCGCAGCCGGATGCACCATTGTTGATGAGCGTAAAACCTTTGTTTTTATCGGCTCCGTGGAAGTTTGCCCTCATCTCCTTTTCCAGCCCGAACAATACCGCGCAACATTGAGTTAATTCATAGCGATTCAGCTGGATGACGCGCTTAGAATCCCATTGGGGTTCTTTTGCGCCATCAGGAATCGGAGCAATAGAGATATTCACCGTGGGAAATGCGTCCTTACTAGGCGCAACCACATACTGAAAATCAAGAGCAGTACGTTTTGCGCCCGTTTGCCGATCTGCGTAAAGCTTCAGCTGCTTACCAAATGTCGAAGTCATAACAATCCTCCAGAACTAAATTTACCCTGGTCATTCCAGTCGACAAAAGATTGACGGGTTGTTTTCTACAGGCCTTCCCTCTCAATCCCACCGGGTATATTTTCTCCTTCCCTCTCGTTCCCACCGGCGATAAAAATAGTACAGATTAAAAAAGTATCTTTTTTGGATTAGGCGAACAGCCGTTATTATAAAGAGGATTGCTATTTTCTTTATTTTTCATGGTAATACAAGTCGTATTCAATAGAGGTCTGACGCGCCCCATCAGCTTTTCGGATGCAAATGCGACTATTTATCCTTTAGCAGCCACAAAACCACGGGTGGGTTTGAGAGGGAAACGTCAACTAAGTGTTTTTGACCGGTGGGAATGAGACAGCACATTCCCGGAACCGGGCAAAGAGACGTTTCGAACATCAGGAACCTGTTAGTTTGGGATTCCGATCCGTGATCTGGATGGTAGGTACGCTGGTGTCCAGCAGGTAGTAAAATTTCAGGTAACCGATGCTGGCAAGCACATCGAGAGCGGTTCGCATTTTCCGGTTCTGTTCGGCAATGCGCCCACTGAGTAGTAACCGCTGTCGAAGCCTGTCAAAGGTGATCGGGGCTGGATGTTGGGGTAGCGCTTCAAAAAACGTATAGAGTGCCTGAGCCGTTTCATTCCTGGTAAGTAGCTCCAGGGGTTTCTTCCGCAACAGCGTCAGATGATCCGAACGGTACAAATCCCAGAGCCGTTCGTCGGCTTCCAGGATGATGTAATCACTTTCACCATCAAATTCCGCCTCTTTCAGCAACCCAGCTACTTTGAACTTGGTTATCCCCGGGTTCTTCTCAAATCGAATGCTTTTTGAGCGAATCTTCGTCAACGAATCGGCTATCTCATTGCGCAGTTTCGTGCTGTAGCGTTTTGATGGGTAGCCGCAGAGTTTAGCAAATTCACTAAAGGGCATTTTAATCCGGTTACCTTTCAGCGCATCAGGCGATACGCTGAAGGAATGGACGATCGCTGTCCAGCACCGGAAGTCCTGGAAATAATTCAGCATCGGGCCGGTGATCTTTATGTCCGTGTACCCTTCCTGCTTTGCAATTTCCAGACTCGATAGAGCTTCCGTCACGTTTAACGTGACCGTTGCCTCTGTTCGGGAACTGGGAGTAAACACGCCCAGGCGGAGGAGTGATACAGGTTGTACTGATGAATTTTTTGTCACCGTCAGCTTTCCAGTCGACGGCTGATTGAAGTCGGGTATAGCGTCCTTGAAAAGAAGAACCTCGTTCGAGTTCATCGTGTGGATCCCCCAGTTTTATTGTTATTTTCCGGGTATCTTGGGATGCCCAGCTCGGGCGAATGTATCACGGTGATTTTTATTGATCATGAGAAATAGGGGGCATTTAGTCCCCATTTATCGGGTATTGGTTTTTATTTGTACTAAATCAATACGTTAATTCAGATGCGAATCGGATAAATGTCGTTGACATCAAATTTCTGATCTGATGCCAATGTGGACAACAATTGAATACCGATCACCTATTTAAGAAATTTGTTACGCATGATATTGTTTTTATTCGATGTTTTCTTCACACAGCAGATGTTGATAATTAAGCGCCTATCCCCTTTCAATCCCACCGTCATTCCCTTTGAACCCCACCAGCTACCAGGCTAACCCCACCGACTGCCCTTCAGAGCACACTTTTTTCCCTCTCAACCCCACCAGTACAGGTCTCCAGAGCTTACCAGCTGCGGGTTTGCGGGGGCGGGGATCTTTCTGGTTCTATTTGGTCTTAATCTGGATCGATCTGTTGATCTACCCGGTGGATATGTGGATTAGTTGAGTCACGTCCTTATGACTGGGTAGCTTAGTTTTGGCCACTACGAACTGCCTCAATACCGCTCTCAATAACATCCCAGTTGATACCGATATCACCATCATGGGTTCGGTCTATCAGAGCTAAAGTCGACTCAGCTTCGCTAGCTGAAACCTGCGGTATGTTCCGGTCTGATGCTAATTCCTGCACATCAGACTTGTACCAGAGGCGGACTAGCACCTTTTCGTCAGGGTTTATTTTTTGCAGCTTTGAGATAATTTCTTTTGCTGTTGCGTACATGTGTGAACCTCTTTTCGTTTTGTTTACATTATTAGTAAAGCACTGAGTCAGTTGCTGACGAAGGCAAAAAGATACTTTTCCACAGGACAGTTCCAATAAAGAGATCCCAAAGGTGCAACGGAGTACAAAAGAGATCCCTGTACGCTGCAACCCGCATGGTTACTGGTCTGGAGGGCTTTTCATGACAATGGTAATGACTTATTTGACATTGGTAATGATTAAAATGACATTGGTAGTGACTATTTCGACGTTAGTAGTGAGTATTTGTGACAATGGTAGAGAGTTTTTTAGTGAGGTTTGAAGGTATAACATTCAAAGAGTTTTGCTATTATTTTTATTATATTTCATATAGATACCATCATCATCTGTATGATGAGCAAAAATTATTAAAATATTATCCACTGTTTTCCATACGCAATTTTCCTTTCATGCTCGTACAGATTTTCAACAATTCCTCTATTCGAAGTTGATTCACCTCGAACAGAGAATTTATCCCCATTTTCCACAAGGTAGTTCCAATAATTAGTACCTTACAAGTTCCAATAGATCACAAGAGATCCCCGCAGCTCGGAAGCCAGACGGCACAAGGCCTGGAAGGCGATCACTGACAACGGTAGTGACTATTTTGACATTGGTAGTGAGTTTTTTAACGGTGGTAGTGAGTTTTTTGACAACGGGAGTGATTGCAACGACAATGGTAGTGAGTTTTTTAAGGATCTTTTTCACAAGACCAGATCCTTTGTTGATAAACTACGTATGTGCTTGTATTCATGTAGATTACCGAGTTGTTTTTTCGGATCTGGCGTTTTATTAGCCGGGAGTTATGCACAATCTGAGATCATCGCGAGGATCCCTTAAGTGACACCGAGGGCTTTGAGCGATAGTATTCAATAATCTGTTGATTCATACAGTTGATAAACCACTATGACTAACGAGAAAGATTCTGAGCAGCAAGGCCAGTTTACCAGGGCTTTCTCTGTAACAGAGAGAGAGACAGGTAAAGAAATAATTTTGCGTCCTAATAGCAGTCGGACGGTTCAGTCTATCGCGCTCATGCGCCTTGGGTTGTTTGTGCCATCACCAAAAAGCGTTGGCCGTCAGAGTCGCGAATACAAAACAGTAGGCTTTGATGCCACGAAAGAACTACAAACACTGTCTTTGATGGAGAGCGAGGGTTTCACCAATATCTCGATTGTGGGTGAGCGTCTCGATATGTCTGTAGACTTCAAAACATGGATGGGGATCATCAGAACGCTTGCTAACCATCCGATTGACAACGATAAAATCAGCCTCAAATTTACTGATTTTCTGAAGCTATGTACCCCTGAAAATTATCGTTCCTCAACAGCATCCCGTAAGCGTATCGATGCGTCGTTACGCAGGCTGGCATCCGTAACGCTGTCCTTCACCAGCTCTCACTCGTCAAAGGTGTATACGACGCACCTGGTGCAGTCTGCGTTGCTTGACCCGGACTCTGATCAGGTAGTCCTACAGATAGACCCTAAGATTTTCGAGCTGTATCAGTACGACCACAAGGTTTTGATGCAGCTGAAGGCCATCAAGGAACTGGCGAAAAAAGAGAGCGCACAGGCGCTTTACACGTTCATTGAGTCACTTCCTCCGAATCCAATCCCGATCTCTTTAACGAGACTTAAGAACCGTTTGAACCTTAAGACCCGTGCCAACAGCCAGAATGCCACAGTGCGTAAGGCATTGGAGGAGCTGGCATCCATTGGTTACCTTCAGTACACCGAAGTTAAAAAAGATGGGAAGGTTTATTTCCAGATCCACAAACGCGATCCTGATTTGAATCTGAACAACATCCAACCACCACCTGATGGTAATGACGATGGTGATGAGGAGAACAATGGCACGTCGGGTAAAAATAATGGTGAGCCATTGGAAGGTGAATTGTGTCCACCAGCTGAGGCAATTGATGGCGATGAAACGTTAACCATTCATGACTTAACCGCTGAAGAACTTCACTATATTCGCAGCCTAAGAAGCCAGAAAAAGAACAATCCCGCCAGCTAACGTTCCCTCCGGGCTGTCCGATGACAGCCTGGAATTCTCCCTCCCTGCACATTGGCTGAGAACTCTGTTCCGCTCAATGACAACGGTAATGAGTGACGCGGTCACTACTGTTGTCATTGCTGGGTCACTACTCATGACAACGGTAGTGAGATCAGGCAACTCACTGCTATTGTCATCATGGGCATCTCTCCAGACCTGCTTCCCAGGGATGGGCTCAGACCACTCACTACCATTGTCGGTATCCTCAGAGTGGATGCATCGCTGATTCCAATGACACCATGACAACGGTAATGAGTGCTTTAACTCACTACCATTGTCATTTACTCCCGGTGCATATTAATGACAACGGTAGTGACCAGGAATACTCACTACCGTTGTCATTAATGCTTCAGGCCGGGTTCTTACGGCTCCATCAGCACAATGACAACAGGAATGAGTTCTGGAAGTCACTACCGTTGTCATATGAAATCCAGGTTGAGCAGGTCTGTCTGGTGGCTATGGTGAGGATTCACTCGCTCGGGCTTTCTGCTCGAACTTATCGGGTTGGGCTGAATGACCGTGGTAGTGACCGCGTCACTCCCTGCCGTTGTCGCTGTATAAGTACATGGCCTGCCGTTGTCGCTGTATAAGTACATGGCCTGCCGGTGACAATAGAAATGAGTCCTGCTGCTGTCGTAGTGAACCTGATTGGTCAATGACAATGGATGTGATTTTTTCAAGTCTCAACCATTGTCATCGTTTCCGGGGAGGCGTGGGAGGTGTTGCAGCGATGACTATTCGAGTGAGTGTGTTCACAACCATTGTCGAAGTAAAACATACCGGTTTCCGCCGTTCCGACCGCAGCGACAACGATAGTGATCGAGATCACTCATTACCGTTGTCACCAGGCGGATAGCGGAGTACCCGAATCACTACTGCTGTCATCCATCATTCTCCTACCCATGCAATCCTTGACGATAGTAGTGAGCAACGTCGTTTACTGGCGGTGTATAGGGATTGCATGATGCGTGATGACAATGGTAATGACTCACTACCATTGTCATTGGTTCTGAACTTGATTGCCGGTAACCAGACAAGGGTTAACCATTAAGTCACTACTGTTGTCATTCCAGAAAGGTACTTTCTCTTAAATGTCATTACCGTTGTCGACCATGTCTCCTCATACCGGTTCGTTAATTATGTGAGGATGATCACTACCATTGTCATTGGTTACACCCCCGGCAGAGTCATTAATCGAGTGACAATGGATGTGAGCTCAATGGACATGACGCATATTAGTGCCGATGACAGTAGTTGTGAGCAGTACTGACTGGTGACAATGACAATGAGACATGCAGAGCAGCCATCACGAGAATATGGTTTGCTACGACAACGGTAATGATTAGGCCTCACTGCCGTTGTCAGACGCGATGCTTACTTCAGCCAGGTATGTGCATCCCAACGGGATTTAAGCCAGGCCGGGTTTACAGGCTTTCTTGTCGATAAAATTGGCCGGGCTTCATACGCGATGAGATCGTCATCCTTAGCCAGGATACTGGGGTGGAAATGGATTGTCAGGGTGCTGGGATTAATCACACACAGGCCGTTGTCGTATAACCGATGTATGTCTGCCCGAAGCCACAAGCCATTACTCCAGTGGTCAGAGCCCGCTTTATGATGCTCAATCAGATGTGCTGCTTCTCCCCTGCATTTTGTCTTTACACCGGTGACGACACACCGCTCCATGCAGTTGAAGTATACCCTGTCGCTGAATTTCTTCTGATCAGGACGGGACATCGTACCGTACCGGCGATATCCAGAGCGTTTTGGTGAGACGTTCTCATCCAGGTCATCGTCAAATGGATCCTGACTCTCAGGCCAGAAGGTCTTCAGACGAACTTCCCAGCGAATGCCGTCACGTGCAAATTGCTGCCCTACGCGTGGGTCATCATCGGGCCAGATAGCTATTCCCTTAGCTTTAACAGCCAGCCGGAACTGGCGGGCATCAGCAGGGGTTCCCGTGCGGGTTAGTGACATAAATTCATGGACACTTCGGTACTCCACTAGCTCTCCTGATGAGCCAGCTGGCCTGGCGAGAACCTTGTCCTTAATATCGCGGGCGAGTTTATCGGTTTGATTTTTATCTGAAGTCATATGAGTTAAGCCACGCCGGAAGAGGGATACATGAATGATGGGCTGTTTTCCGAGGATAAGCCATAGATACTCACTACCATTGTCATTCTGGATGATGACAACAGTAGTGAGTCAGGTTGATACGGATGGTGACAATGCCGGAGTGCAGGTTACTTATCGAATAGTCTGAACTGACTTGTAATGCGCTTGTGCAGGATGGCCATATGTCGTATTTGAGCGAGGTACTTCGATGTGACCCGGCATCCAGCCGGTCGTTTTTGCGACCCAGAAACAGCGTTCCTCACCGTCATCGGTAGTGACTCTAACACGGCAACCTTCAAGCCCAATTAGTTGGGGGGAAAGATTACCGGGGCAGCATTTCCGGGAAGCGTTAGCATATACCTGGCCGCGCCGCATAAGTTCTGCGCATTGTTCAAAATGCTCTTCTGTACCCAGTTCAGCTACGGGTGCTTCAATGCCCATCCAGTCGGCTACGGCGGTTGCCTTTGTATGCAGGACGTCAAATCCGTAGCTTGATAGAATAGAACCACATTTAAGAATATAGAGCTGCTGCTCTTTGTTAATGTTTTCGAGTTTCATAGCCGCTCCTGTAAGATTATAGTTGCCTGTTATTTTAAACATGGCTTTTCAGTAAATAAATAACTGCATCTGTATATCGCGTTGGACGAGATAATAAATATCGAGTTTCTATTAACCTTGAGTGCCGAAGAACCCACAATCCATCAGATGCTCACCTACGGTATTGTCAAATAACATATCGTCTACTGAAACTTCATAGTTGTTTTCGGATGAATAATATTCTTCGATATCATCGTCGCCTTCTAAATCGTCACCGTCAATAACCACAACCTCAGCTTCAACGAATAGATCATCAAGGTCAGAAATAACCTCAACATCTTCACTCTGTTCGTCTGTAATGACAATGATAACCATATCATCTTCAAACTCGGAAGCTGATACTTCATCATTTCTTACTGCAATTAAATTTGACATATTAGCCTCCAGATGAATGTGATTGCCTATATGTCTATATTACCACTATCATGCTTGTGACGAAGTGCTTTGGCTTCTTTTTAACCGTTTAAAATAAAAAAAAGCCACCTCGGTTATTTCCTTAGTGGCTATCTAGCATTATCCTTCGGCTAGTTCCAGCGCTTCCTTCTGAGAAGTGGCTTCTCCGAACCAGACCAGGTCATAATGTGTGAAGTCCGAAGATAACATGCTCCTGACCCGTTGTTCTTCCGTTGCCACTGCGCGACTATAGACTGCTACACAGCGCTCTCTCTGCCCACCCCGCAATGATGTTGGGCTGTTGAATACCGCAAAACACATCGTTTCCGGCTTAACGTTAACCTCGCCCATTTTTTCAATGACGTAATCATAGGCAATTTTTTCAATGTCATAAAATGAACCGTCAGATGACACCATTGAATGTTTCAGAACTGTACCACCCAGAGCTCGCTTAATCTGGTGCTCCCTTTGCTGCTCGTTGTTCCAGCGGAAGGTTTGACGGCTGCTGGGTTGTTCTATTTTTTGTTCCGCTTTTGCACGAGGGCTATAACCTTCAGCAATCAGTGAATCCATAAATTCACGCATTGATAAAATCTTACCATTACGACGAATCTGTTTGGCTAGGAAGTTTTCAATACGTTTTTCGTTGGCTTTTTGAAGTGTCATTTTTTCTGACCTATGGTTCGTTGTCGTTATATTTAGTAAACCATAGGTCAATCATCTAACGAAGCGTACTTCTTTATTTAACTCGATTTTCAATTATTTCGGTCATTAAAAATCGTAAGTGATGATTATCTCCATCTGGATTTAGCTTGTTTTTGTGATAATCCATAGCAGCAACTCGTTGAGAATTTTTGAAATGGAAATTATCCATCGCATTTACCGTTTTCTCGTAGTAACCTTCAGCGGCATGATCAATTAAACTTCGATAATAGGCAGTGATAACATCCCATTGACGATTTTCCGATGCTTTACTAAGCGCTTCGTCGTCACTTATTGCCGCTATGATATAACCATATATATAGCCCAGAGATATGTCGTGATTGATGGCTTTTTTGAACAATTCGGGTGAGTAAGCCATAAGTATAATGCTAAGTGATCTATGTATAAATACCCTGCTGTCATGGACTATTTTTTTGTCATGCTCGATAGCCGATGGGGAGTTATCGTCCTCAAGTGTAACAGGCTTAGATATAGAAACTGGCGGCTCCGCCCTCTCATGTTTTGCTGCACCAGCGAAAAACCTGCTTAAACGTTCAAACATAATGTGTCCCCCGCATTTTTGACACAGTATAGCCCGGCGCACTGGCCCGTGTGCGGGAACGGACGATGCCCGTCGATATCCCATTGTGACTTCACTCGCCATACCGTACTATCAGGTGAATTATAGTTCACGTGGACAATGCTATGTACAAACCCACCAGCGATGAATTTAAAGCAGAAATAAAACGCAAAGGCTGGACACGGCTGGCTCTGGCGCAGCGCTGGGGCAAGTCCGAAAGGTGGATAAGTAATATTTCAGGTAATGAGGAACGCGAGCAGCATTGGAACGATGCACTTGCAGGACTACCAGTATTAAAAAAGCTCAAAAATAAGTGAAGTATACTTCCCTTTTTAATTGATTATATGTGAACTATAGTTCATGCTTTCTCGTGTATTCGACTTCACTTCCCATCGAGGAGCAGCAGGCATGAACGTAGATCAGCGGCAACGTATTGAGCAGGAAATTGTCCGGGCAGCAGCAACCGGGTTGATTGAAGCAGGATATAGCATCTCGGTTTTCGACTCAGAAGAGATTGTGCTGAAGCGCTCTACGGACGTAGAACGTATTGTTGAAGCAATGTTCTCTACTGATGAAGACTACCTCTATGCTTACCGTCCTGAAGAAACTGAACGTGCAGGCTACGTTCATTTTGTTTACGGCAATGAGGGATGGGATGTTATCAGCGACAACAGCCTGTCGCTTGAACCGGCGCTTGAAGCCGCTACTGCTCTGTCTGAGTCTTATGCCTGATCCTCAACGGCCCACTTACTATTCGCAAGTGGGCCGTTTCTTATTCATACCCCATATGAATAGCAATATTATCACCACCTCGTGCCTATCCCGTTCTTCGCCCCGGCACTACGCTGTTCCGTTTTGTATGTGATGCCACAGCTGTAACGCGAAGAAGTAAAAAGCCCGCTTGCAACGGCTAAAGCGGGCTTTTGTCTTGTTCATACTGCATATGATTAACGATTAATCCACCGTTCAATAATCCCATCGGGTACATCGAAATCATTGTCGCGGAAGAAATCCTTTTCGTATTTTCTGGCCTGCGGCATCGTATTTAGCACGAAGAGAATGGCATCTTCTTTGGAACTGAACGAAGTCCGCGTAATGACGTGATCCGGCGCGTGAATATGGGAGAGTACCAGGCTTTCATCGGTTCCTGGCTTACACAAATCACACCAGTGCTTATGCCAGAATTTCTCACCATTCTTCTTCAGCTTCGCGCCTGGTTCACCGTTTGGAGCTGGGTAAATAACCACCTCCAGAATATCTACCGGCTCATCAGCATCACGCGCCGCATCGCCGAGCAGTTGATCGATAAGCAACTCCCCGGCTGAACCGACCAGGTTGCTGGCTATCGTGAAGCGACGGTGTAAGCCGCGATCTGCCTCTTGCTGAATCAGCGCTATCTGCGATTTAAACGACACCATATGTGTAAGCACAGCATGGTTAACGCCGAAATCAGGCCCATATGTTTCTATGTTTCGGTCTGCGCTAAAAGGGGCCATGTCCGGGCGCTGTTTTGTGCAAAAAAGACCCAGACTTGTTTTCTTATTGGCAAGATTATCGAGCTTACCCTCTTTTACCTCGTAATTTGAAATCAGACGGTGGGCTACCCGGGCCTTGAGTGCCTCATCATTCAGATTCTGATAGATATACTCTACCGCAGAACCGCGCGTACCAAGATACAAGTATGACCATTCCTCACGGTCAACAATAAGACCAATCGGGATCATCATTATTGGCTTTTGAACTATTCCGCCAGTCGGTCGGTAAAAGTTCATTTCTTCAAAAGCATTTATCCACAATTCTGCCAGTTCGCTCAGACCTTCCTGGTTGATGGGATTCAGACGCTTGAGAGTCTCACGGCCCTGTTCAATGTCTGCCAGAGCTTTAAGTTTCCGGTCGTAGCTTTCAAAAACAGACTTTAACCCTTTCCACTCATCCACCAGCGGCCATTCTTTGAGGGTGCATTCAGATACGCTCAGTTCGTTAACCAGAGCCCATGAGCGAGATACCTCTTTCACACCGGTACGCGTCAGACTCAAAACCACACGTACAGCCCATTTGTGTTTCTCAGCTGCATCGTTTCGATCTTCAGCTCGTGGGGCTACATACAGGCCCAGTTTGCCGTTTGGCATTACCACAAGCCGTAGAGGAGAGTTTCCAAGTTGCTCACAGTAGCTTTCAATTTGCGGAATGCTTGCAAGACCTCGCCATGCAATTAAATCCATCATGGCAAGGAGCGCTTTCCATTGCTTCTCATCTTCCAGACCGTTTTGGAGGGATGCACCACGGTTTGCGCAGCGCCACGTCTGAATCGTTTTATCTACAACCGCAACCCGGTCATTTTTGTCACCGATGTTCCCGGCGTTTAAAGCCGCCAGCATTTTGCTTCGGTATTGTTCTTCATGCGCTTCTTCCAGTTTCAGCAGTGCCGCGAGTTCTTTGAAGAGACGGATGTAATAAAGATGGTTAACCCGGATACGCCGGTTGTGAATGTAATATTCCAGATCGGCGGATTTCACCGTGTCCAGGCAAAGATAGCCAATTTGATCAGAGGTTCTGAATTTTGAGAGGCATACCTTGGCATTGAATTCTCGTTTGTCTGACTTCGCATTACGGCTGTAGGTGTGCTGAACGACTGGCACATCAACGTAGATCTCTTCATTCTTCTGGTATGCCACGCTGGTACTACGGCTTTTAACGAAATCAACCGTGAATGAATGTCCCCGGTAGCCATTACCTGAGTCATCCTTAGCCGCCCCGGGTGCTGTAACCGGATTAACGACCTGTCTCCACTCACAAAAGACGCGTGAACCAGAACGCAGGTGCTGGTTAGCCTGCTTGATGTAGGACTCCAGCGATGGCCTTTTCTCGGACTCCGGGTCACTCAACAGACCGGTTCCATCTGCGTCATGAATAAATCGGCAATATTTCTCCTGGAAGTCCATCGAGATGAAATTAATGTTACTTCTGCGGTCGTAGAATTCGCCAAACAGGTGTTCACGCTGGTCGAGCCCGCAGCAAAGGATCAGGAAACGTTTATAGTGCAGCGCCATCTTCTCATGCGCCCGCAGCCGGTCAGTGTAAGCTACATCGCGGAAGGTGATGCGAGAACCGTCATAACCGCGAAAAAGCGCGTCCTGCTCGTTACGTTCAGGGAACAGCGTATGAGCGCCCAGATGAGATTCAACCGGGCTGTATACCTGGTAAATATTTTCGCCGTCGCGTACCAGCAGGAAGACACATCTGTTTTGAAAGTCTTTGGCCGCAGCCTCCCACGGATCCTGATAATTGACGTGCCGTCTGGTGACAGCCATAACCAGTACGCAACGTTGGGTTGGAAAAATCTGCTCGATTAGGCCCGGGTGTTTTTGCAGTGCCTGGTCGAATAAATCTGCTTTGGTGAAATCGAACCAGTCACCCAGATCCAGATAGACGGCGAGCTCTTCATCCATCAGTAGCTTTTTCTGGACAAATGTCAGTGGTATGTCGCTCGGAGCTGAATTGCCTTTGATTATCGTGTTGACGACAACATCTTTGCCGATGAAAAGATCCAGAGACGCAATCCCTTTCATCAGCGATTCAACGTTCTCTCTGCTCTCTTCGAATGCGGCTAGCTGCGCCGCAGCCATTTCCTGGTAATAGGGTACGACGGCCTGAACGGCATTGGTAATTTCGTTATTTTTACCTTGTAGCCATTCAGATTGTATGACGGCCAGTTTATGTCCATGCCGAGCTGCTTCCATCATTCCCTTAATGCTTTCCTCACTGACACCGGATGTCAGCGCATTTTCTAACGGGCCGGTGGCGAGGTTTGTGTACTGGTCAATCGTCGCGGGTAGCGTATTGGGTTTGTTCTCACTGTTTTCTGCCTGCTCTTTTTCAAGGCGTTCCGCAATGATCTCTTTCATTCGTTCAGGGTTTGTCATCGCCTCGGAAAGTTCAACGGTCAGCTTCTGAGCCAACTGCTGGCAGGCCTGAACTTCACTTTCCCGGACTTCTTTCGAGTCAGCAGCAAAGGCGAATTTGTTGACGAAGTCATCAAACAAAAATCGGTGCTGGGTAAAGCTACGGGTAGTGACACAAATGCGGCCAGAATCATCGGTATATTCAAACCGAATGTGTTGGCCATGTTTTGATGGGTGGGTGCGCAGAATGACCGTATGCAGCTTGTTGTCGACCCAACGCAGCGATTCAATCAGCAGCACTTCGGAAACGGCAATGTTTTCTTCAGCAATGGCTTCAATTGCCCGCCAGTACTGACCGCCTTGAAGAGAATGGAAACGTTCAATTCGCTCTACCGGTTGTTCAATGCGCACGATACCCGTCATTCTGTTCTCCTTCCCCCGGCTTTAGCCATGTTGCCGCTATTGTACTAGGACATGGTGTTTCTAATGGCTTTAATGGGGGACATATTGTTTGTGATACTTTGATTTTATCGTTGGGGGGGCTGGTGACGAATAGCTCTGGGGGATGAAAGGCAACGAAGAGTTGCCTTTCACGAAAAGGAAGATGCAGTACGAATTGCGAGTGATCAGGAAAGAGGGTTTACCCAGCCTTTGCCGGTCACGTACTGAATTGTACCAGCCTTTCTTAGCGCCTGTAGCCGCCGGTCAAGAATGCGGAATGGTATCGGCTTATTCTTCTCCTCATCTGCGAGCCGGGAACACTCACCAGCTACGTCTGGAAGCATTATCAGTGAAAATGGAACCGGCTCCTTGCCGAGTATTTTCATGATCGCACTGTCCAGAACGGCGTATTTGTTTTTGGCAACTTGCATATTCACTGTCCCCTCTCTCTATAGCGTGGTAATCGGTTCGTCTGATACCTACGGAACACATTCCGGTGAGACGGCCTTACTCTTATCCTGCCAACGCAGAGCAGCCTTAATACACTGCTTACACGTTATTTCACATACGTAAGGCCCGTGCTCACCATCACTATGGGTGGCTGGGTTAACCCAAAGCTTGCCGTTACTTCCACCAGCGGCGGTGCAAAGAAAATCACCTTCATTTCTGACCAGGCGCCCATCACGTATGTCCTCTAGTAAAAGCACGTGAATCACGGTTCGGCGGTTTATACCGTTGCCGCTACTGTTCACCGTCAGCCCGGAGATCACTGATTTGAACCCACTTGTCCAGCGTACCGGAAGATACAGGCGAGCATTTCGCTCTTGCGCCTGGCGCATCAGTTTCATATCGAGTGCGGCCTTTTGCTTTTGTTCTTCCACTTGCCGGGCCAGACGTTGTCTGGCCTGTTCCTCTCGCCGGGCCCGGCTGTCTTTCTCAGTTTCAGCTTTAATATCGAACCGGTCAGGTGTAAGAAACAAGGTTGTACCTACCGGAGGGAGTCTACCCTCCACCAGCAGCAGGTTATCCTTTGTCGCTTCTACATAAACCGTCCCAACCTCGGTAACCACACCCGTTTTATCTTTTTCCCCCCGGAACCAGTAGGGCGATGGGTATGGAGGGTATTTGAGAGCGATCATAATATTCTCCTTTCTGAATACCCGTTAGAATTTGAGGCGTTGACTACAGATTATGCCTGGGCAACATCATAAATGCGTAGCCATCGAGTTTGTTGACTTTCATGCCAGACGTTTCACCCGATAAAACAGAATTTGCAGCAGCGCTGATAAATGCGGCCAGAACCTCTGAAGAGACTGATAATTCTGCTTGAACCAACAATACAAATTCATGGGAATTAAATCTGATTGTCGTTGAGGCATTTATCACCTGCTCTGCCGTGTCATTGACGGAGTCGGCAGGAAAGAACCCGGGGCGGGTATGACAATGGCTATAGCTCAGAGTATAAGGATCCCCTATTTCCTTAATAAAACTCCAAACAACTGAATTATTCGTAAGTGCCAGATTCGAATCTTTCAGACGTGATGACAAAAAGTGTAGTTTGGAGGCGATTTCTGCTTCGCTATTTCCGCTCGTAATCGGTATGTTAATCCGAATCTGAACTAACGAGCTCTCGCAAAGTAATCCTGTTGGCTGACTTATTTTTAAATTACCACTTGCATTGCTATCGGGTAAATTCGTCTCACCTTCACTTAATCGGTTAATAGCAGGGACTGAATATTGCAGTTCCCGATGCTTCATTATGATATCCATTTCCTGCTGGGTTAATCCATTCTGAACTGCGGCTCGGCCTTGCCATATGTGAAAGAGCACCTCAAGAAAGACCCTTTCTTCCTCCTCTGATACTGAACCACTTGAATCAGGAGAGTAATCATCTTTCATAAAGCTATCGAACAGCACTCTTTCGCTGATCCCCGCTGTTGCAGGTAGTTCGCTACGGGTCAGCCAACCGTGATACCACAAAAACATGCAGTAGGCCGCTACATCGCGTGGGTCACCTTTTGAAAGGTGTCGGTGGAGCTCTTTGAGGCATTCATCCTTCCAGTCTGATTTTGCCCAATCAGCCCCACGTCCATACTTCTCCTGAGCCCGGTACAGCTTACCCGCCATCTCAGAGGCGAAGTTAACCACAAGCTGAGCGGTTGCATCGTGTAAACCAGATGGGATTTTGACGAGATGATTCGAGAGGCCACTCCCATTGATAACTGCCCGCAGACCACACTTTATCTCTTCGACATCATCGGAACCAATTGCACCGTCACCAGATGCCGCGTGGAACGCGTAGGCCATTGCGTCCGTTATTTCTACCGATGAATCGGCCTTTTTGCCTGACGTACACGTTTCCTGAACCAGTTCGCCCTTCTGTTTGTTGTCCAGCAGGCTAATCATGGTGCTTTTAAGTAACGTTGCTTTTTTGACGGCTTCCATATTGCCGTTCTGCAAAGCGGTCGTAATCTCAGAATCCATCTCGTTAATGCCTAACTTAAGCTCTTCAGCACTGGCATAGAATATATTTACGATTTTTGTCTGGCGCATTAATTTTTCTCTTCAATAATTTTATGACCAAGAGACTCTAGTATTGCAACAACCTGAGCTCTGGAATAAGCAGGATAATTATGATCTGCAAGGCAACACGCAGGTTGGGGAAGGATGATATTTTGAGGGCTTTTATTTCTCAGTGCCTTCAGTTCTAATAATATGCTGAGTAATCGGGATGCTTTCCTTTCCATCGCATCAGCTCGGCTTGGGCTGATAAGTGCCCTCTGCGCATACCGCAGTTCCGTTGTTGTCTCGGCAATCATCGAGTCGAGTTTTGCAGGTGTCAGTTGCTCCATTTTCCCACCGGTTATTAATGCAAAAATTGAATTCAGATCGTCTCTTTTGAATAGACAACGTTTTTAGCGAGTTCGAATACAAAATCGCTTACGAAGGTAAAATCGCGCCATACCAGTACACCATCTGCTTTATGCCGCAGCTCAACCTGAGTGGATGTGTTGCTATACTTAGTGACCTTGATGTCCCAGGCAATGAAACCACCAGCATTCTGAAGTTCAGTGACAGCGGCTAGGTTTTCCTGTTGCTTCAGGTTGTAGGCCACGTCTGAGTCATCGTTCTTCACCAGCTGGATTTTTTTGAATGCCATACGGAACCGGTCGGCCAGAACTTTGCCACGCATTTTTTCAACATCATTAAATACCTGTTCGACGTATGCACTCATGGTTTGCCTCGTGACTTTAATGATAGCAATTACAAAACCCGTATAACCTGATTAGGCTCTGTATTGTTTTAACAATTAATCCGTGAGTAACATTATTAACTGCATTAAACCTGCGACGAAATTTAAAAGAAGACAAAATGTGCTTAAATTTAAGGAATAATGAATTAGTTTGGTTTACATGTTTAGAATATCACTGATATTGAGCGCCAATAAATGTGTTTTCTTACAGCGAAAAAAATGCCAGAAAGTTACTTTTTCCTCACTGGAAGGCTTTTTAAAAGCGTTTCCATCGGGATGGTTTCGACAGGATGCTTCATTTTCTCTGGCTCTAATCCAAGAGATGCCAACTGCCGATACAGTGCTTCCCTTTCTTGCAGGAGGCTTATCGCCAGGTGTGATATTGCTGCTGCGTTTTCCAGTCCAATCGCAAAGTTGTTATCGGATGGAAAACTATCCCATGTTTCCACTATACCCTTTGCCAGGCATACGGTTTTCTTAAGCTGCTGAGGAACGTTTAATGGGTTAACGCCGTGCGGCATACCGGACAACTGCTTAATCAGTGCTCTTACTTTCATACCATCAGTTCTGTCTGCCATAGTTAGACCTCTATTCGTTGTACGCGGTCACTTCGGCTGAGTAGCAGTGCTGCTGATAACAGACCTCTGCCTGACCAGACAAAGCGGTACGCAGCATTACGGTAGTTCCGGGTGCGGGCACAGATTTTGACCCAGACGGAAAATCACTGAGCTCCACACTGATTCCGGCATGACCCGAAAATAGCACTGGGTTTTCACGCATTTTCATAGCGTTATTCTGGTTATCATTTGCAATGCGATACATCACCTGTTCGATAGTAACCTGAACAGGTTCGTTGAGCCGTAAAGGCCTGTCCCCGTTACTGCCATTAGCCTGGCTGCATAGCAACAACATGGATGCTACTGCCGTAATAGCCTCAGAACCGAGTGAAAGCATGATTTTCATTATTTTTCCTTTATTACAGGCAGTTAAGCTGCCTCACAAAATTCACTCTGACCAATGCTTGTTAAACCTGACAATTGCCACTGCCTGATTAACCGCATCATTATTTTGATATGGATCCTTAACGCGTCCGCGTTCTGAGTTGCCAGTTCCTGTATGTGTGTCAGGCCAAGGCTCAACTCTTTATGGCTATTGAGTTCATAAAGAGCACGTCGATAAATATTGAACATCTCACGAGCCACCAGCGATTTAAGGACTTCCGGTACTGAAGCACAGTGTGCGAAAGCACGGGCCCGCTCCTTTCTCCAGTAGCGGCGCAGAGCATTTGATGTATCAGGTTTGTTGCCCATATCGCTCATCACAAGACACCAGGCATTGGTCTGGTTGATCAGGACAGTTTCCAGGCTGTTTTTGCACAGAGATTTCTCGTCCATAAGCTCGTTATGGTTTTCCTGACGTAAGACGCGGTGCAGCCAGAACCCAAATTCTGTCATGCGGGTCATGTGGTACTGGATTGTGAAAGCGAGGTTAGCCCACCATTTAAAACGAATAATCCGGGCCTCCAGCGTTCTTTTCAGAACATGCTGGTATTTCTCGGTCGAGAGAATGCGAAGGTCTTTTCGGGCTGCGATCCCTTCCATCGTCTGGAATCCGGTCAGGCCGAGTCGATGGTAGGTTTGACCACGCTGCATCATTTTGTGATACAAGGCTGACTTACCTTTGCATAGAGATACCGTGCCGAAACGCAGGTAGAACTGCGCCGCGCTCCCAGCGGTGTACTCCCCGCTCTCTATTGCAGATTTAAGGCGTGGATATTCCACCCATAACACAAAGCTTGCAGACTCTTCGTCCACGGTAACTTCATTTTCTTCGCTGAAACTGACAACACGGCGGAGGCCGTCTTTTGTCTTGATAACACGTGCGGCGCGTTCGTCATCTCCGCCGTCGAAATAGGTCATTTCCGCAACAGGATCAGCCAGCCCATCAAACAGTGAGTCATCGCCAAATTTCCCCACCTTCAGCCAGACAGGTTTAGGGATTGGGGATTGAGGGACTACAGGCATCGCCGGTTCATCAGCCAACAGATCCAGCTCGCCGTGGGCCCAGACGCGGTGGTAGATCTCCAGCGCCCTAAAAGGCTTGTCATTGAAATGATGGAAAGCCCACATGAAATCGACATGCACAACGGCTTCTTCGCTGACAATGCGGAACTGGGGCCGGGACATGCGACGGTTATGCGCATTATCTTCCAACAAGCCGTAAGCGAGCTTCTCGGCAACATCATCAGCGCGTTGCTGCTCAACGTAGTCGGCGCTACAGCAGATGTGCAACAGACGTTCCAGAAATTTCGGCGAGTATACATCTGGCTGGATCTTAATATACCCACCTTCGTATACCGTGCGGCCCACTGGATGGCGGTCTTCCCAGGCATAACGGCGTTTGGCAATGAAACGCTGAAGCCGGTTCAGGATAGCCATATAGCCATATTTCTCGGGGTCGGCATTCAGCAGGTTTTCCATTGAGCGGTCGAGCCCTACAGCCTGGCAAAGGTAACAGCCAAATCGTGAACCACAGGCGCTTTTTGCTTTTTCAGAACCCGTCCAGACACATTCGCCCGTAGCCTCTTTGTAGAGCTCAGCAGTTTCGTTATTGTTAGGAAGATAACTTGGCAGCGAAAAACGAGCCTCTTCCCCGGACGATAGCAGGAATTCCCATACGTTCCCCTGATGCCAGTGACGGATCGGATAGAGCTCACCGCCCTCTTTTGTCTGTTTAACGGCTTCAGCGCTCCCGCCTTTTTTTTCGATGTTCATGGCACGGGTGGTACTCTCTGCATCACGGGAACCCAGTAGCAGACAAACGCGCTGACGAACGGCTTTAGGCAGTCCTCGCATGTACTCGGCGCGGGCCCGACGTGCAGGGTCGACCTTCAAATCGATCGAACACTGCCTGGCGGAACTGTTTGAAAATGTTGGCAATCCTCGCCCTGAAAGGATGCGGCCTGTCCAGCCAGATGTCAGTCCTGGCTTACCAATTACAATGCTCAGCGGTAACTGGTGCTTTTCAACGAAAGCCTCAAGTTCGGCGAGCTTTGTGTCTGCCAGCCAGCGGACGGCAGGATTCTCGATGCCCGTGTCGGTATGGATAACATAGTGATGCTGGCTGATGTTTGTGCCATTGCGGGTAGCCCTTACCAGCGCCATCAGGAAGAGGTGAAGAACGCACTCAGAGTCCTTTCCTGAAGAATACGCTAGGCTCATTGTCCAGCCGTCAGTAAGCGCTTTATAAATGGCGTTTGTGCCGGTGGTGATCAGGTTGGCCATGCTCGTACCAGAGCTGGCATCGACATAATTCAGGTCTTCATCGTTAGCCAGTGTTTGCCAGACCGTGTCCCATTTATCTCCGGTAAGAATTGGGGAAATGGTCGGTTCCGATGTGCCAAAGTCGATTACCTGTTGCATGGTTCACCTGTTTATTTATTCGATTTGTATATTTATTTAAACATGCGTGTACCAGCTGACGAATAAGACCAGCGGTATTATTTAATAACTTTTTTATTAATCAGGACGGAAATAATTCATCAATAAAGCTCATTGGTTTACCAATGGCATTCGTAAGCTTAAGTATTTCTCCTGGTGTAACTGCCTTGAGCATTTCAGAGCGCCCTTCACGGATATATTCATCTACAGACATATCCCGCCATCCAGCTTTAGGTCGGTTATTGCAACCTTGCCAGTTTGAATCAGGGTTATCCCGACGAAGAACATACACATCGATAGAGCGAGTTAATCCTGCACCGAACGCTGCCTGAGCTGTAATCTTCACTTCAGAACCATCTTCGCGTTTAATGACCTGCGATATACGCGTGATTAACTCTTCAGGTGCGGATGCATTGTTCTGAACTTCATTGGTCATAAAACACCTCGTGGATGTTGTTCGGTTTATTTACTTATTAAATCACGAGGCAATCGGCTGACGAAGTGCTGTTCAGAAAGATACTTTTCTTCTCCGACGCTGGCTTATTCGTAGGTAGTCTGGACGCTACCATTCATAAGAAATGACGGTTAGCGTGTCGCTCACCTGTTCTTTGGTGATCTTTGGTTTAACCGGTTCGGGTAAAATTGTGATCGATATTTGAATAGTTGCCGTTGCCGTCTGTTTTTTATCAGAACTATTCCCATCATCCTGAGCCAGCGCATTCCATGAAACAACGAATAATAAAGCTGAGAGTAGCGTTCTCATTTTACACCTGTATAAAAGGTTGCTGTCCGTAGAACCATTATCTATCGGGTTAACCAGCTGACGAAGTTAATCAGTCGATAACCTTAAATTAAATATATGGATAAGGTCAGTTGTTTTTATGGTTAGTCGTCATCATGATACTCAGGGCCACCATAATTATCAAATCGAGACCATTGACCATTAAATGTAAGACGTACTGTCCCGATAGGCCCGTTGCGCTGTTTACCTATGATAATTTCAGCTATGCCTTTCATATCGCTATTTTCGTGATAGACCTCATCACGGTAAATAAACATGATCAGATCAGCATCCTGCTCAATGGAACCTGACTCTCGCAAGTCTGAGTTTACCGGACGTTTATCGGCACGTTGTTCAAGCGAGCGGTTTAGTTGCGATAAAGCGATTACCGGTACATTCAGCTCTTTCGCCAGCGCTTTCAGAGAGCGGGAGATTTCAGCAATTTCCAGCGTTCTGTTGTCAGACAGCGACGGAACACGCATCAACTGAAGGTAGTCGATCATAATGAGGCTAAGTCCACCATGTTCGCGGGACAATCGCCGCGCCCGGGTGCGAACGTCCATCGGTGTCAGGCCGGAACTGTCATCAATGTAAATGTTCTTTTTTTCCAGCAGCAGACTCATTGTGCCGGATAACCGGGCCCAGTCCTCGTCATCGAGCTGCCCTGTACGGATACTGGTCTGGTTAACACGGGATAGCGATGCAAGGGAGCGCATCATAAGCTGATCAGTAGGCATTTCCAGGCTGAAAATCATGACAGGCTTATCGTTTGTCAGCGACACATTCTCGCAGATGTTCATTGCAAATGTGGTTTTCCCCATCGAGGGTCTGGCAGCGATAATAATTAAATCCGAGGGCTGGAGACCGGCAGTCTTCTTATTCACGTCTACGTAGCCGGTATCGACCCCAGTGACTCCATCATGGGGACGCTGGAACAACGCTTCAATCTTGTTTACGGTTCTGTCCAGGATACTGCCGATGTTCTCTGGCCCGCTGCTCTTATCACCCCGTTGCTCTGCAATCTGGAAAATCCGGCTTTCTGCGAGATCAAGCAACTCGTCACTGGTTCTACCTTCCGGGTTGTAACCAGCCTCAGTTATTTCGTTGGCGACCTTTATCATTTCCCGGATTACGGCACGTTCCCGGACGATTTGCGCATAGGCAATTATATTCGCCGCGCTGGGGGTATTTTTTGACAGTTCTGCCAGATAGGCGAAACCGCCAAGACTATCCAGCTTACCTTCTCCCTCATTCTCGATGTGTTCAGCGAGGGTTATTAAATCAATCGGGAACTGATTTGCAACGAGTGATCTCATTGCAGAGAAAATTGAGCGGTGCGGGCGAGAACTAAAATCCTGCTCGCTAATGATTTCTGCCACATCATCCCATCTCTGGTTATCAAGCATTAACCCGCCCAGTACGGACTGCTCCGCTTCTATCGATTGCGGAGGAGTCTTTAAGCCGTATTCAGTTTTTTGCTTTGTCTCACCTGCTTCGGTAAACGGGATGTCCGCCATAGTCATAAGTTGGCCTCAGAGGTTCTGGAATAGCTTTTGTTTTTGCAATTGTCGTGCGCATTCTGATACCAGCTCCGGGTAACTGGTTGCTATTGCTTTTAGAATTGCTTCAGAGAGCTCATTCGCTTCATCGCAACGGCCCACCAGCCTCAGTTCGGCTACTGTACCCGGGGCACAGTTTGTCAGGTTGGCACGGGCATAATTGACTTTCAGTCGCGCCAGAAACTCCGCTCCGGGCTTGCGCTGTACAGCATGGACAGAAAGGGTTTTTCGGCAAAATCGACCAGCTGTACGACGTTCATGATGCTCTAGTGCTTTTGCTTCCAGCACCTGCCCGGCGATAACGGTCACACAGAGGTTATTAATCAACGCCGGTACATTCATGCGGTAATTCCCCGTTTATTCGCCAGCGCAACGGCGTCCAGAAGGACGAAGTCGTCAAGCAGGTTCAGACCTGCGGGTGTCTTCTGGTCTCGCCATAGGGAATCCAGCACGTCGGTGTCAGGCATACCCGTTGGAATAAGACTAAGAAGTTCGGACAACGTATCTACCTGTAGCATGTGGCAGATAGAAGCCAGCATTATCCCCTCTGAAGCTTTATCCATAAGACCACCGATCAGAACCTGAATTTCCGGGGGCATAACGAAATACTCATAATTGGATTTATTGAATCGACACTGAATGAGTTTATAACCCTTGAACTCAGTAATTAACTCCTGAAGAAATTCATGCAGCATATCTGGATTTGTTTTTCGAATAGCCGCTACCTGCATTGAGATTTTTAAAATGCCATCATCAACTCTTTCGTGTGGGCATCCTGCGGAGGAATAAATACTTTTTGCCTTTTCGAGCCAATTTTGCAGCTCGATATAATTACTCTGAATATTCAACGCGACCCCCATTGCTATCCAAAAAGTCTATAACCTTGATATTTTAATGCGCTCCTGTCTGTCATCGAAAAATTTAAGACAGCAAAATGCGGCCATTTATATGTGCAAAAATATGAGCCGGTTTATCCGGCCCATCAGAATGAAAAGGAATTTTATGCAGGTCTGTTAAAGACCTGCCGGGGGGTTAGTACACCGGGTGCAGCTGAGTATCTTCAGTTTCACCATTCTGCTGATTAGCGCCGTTGGAATCGGCATCAGTTGCATCGTCAACACTGCCGTTGTTTTCAGCACCATCACCGTCGCTGTCACCGTTAGCTTCAGCATCTTCTGCAATTTTTGCTGATTCCAGTTCAGCCAAGGTAGCCATCAGAGTACGGGCCATTTCAGGAGTCAGGCGTAAGACGACTTCTTCCGGCACGGTTTCCGTAATCTCGATCTGATTTTCATGCTCACCTTCCGGCTGCGGCGGGATCTGGTCGCGCAGCTGGCTCAGAGTCGGTAACAGGCTGTCGAAAGTTTTACGAATAACTTTTGGTTTCAGGCCAGTCTTTTTCTTCGAGTTCACAAATTTAGCAGTGACGCGGGTTTTCCCTGCTCCTTCTGCCTTTTTCAGGGATTCCATCAGAACTTCATACGGGTCGCGGTCAGTGCCCTGGCATTCGTTAATAACGTCAACGGCAACGTCACCAGATACCTTGTCTTCCTTCACCAGCATCTTGATGCTGAAGTCAGCGTTTGCCAGCACGATGCTACGGCGAACGGTGACCAGAGAGACACCCAGACGCTGAGCAACCGACTCAATGGTATGACCCCAGCCAATCAGGCGCTTGAAGCCTTCAGCGCGTTCCACCATCTTCAACTGAAGCGAGTTGGCGCTCTCGATCATGTTGTAGACTTCTTCGTCCTTGCCGCCTTCAAATTCCTCGACGGTGATTTTCTGGAAGCTCGCGCCCTCAGCAATCGCCATCATCAGACCAGCAAAACGGTGGTGGCCATCAATGATCTTCAGTCGGGTTACGCCTTCCACAACCACTGGTTTAACGCGGATGGAAGGAACGGAATGCGGACGTTCCAGATATGCGTGTTTGAACATTACCGCACGGTCATAGTTTACGTCGCGGAGGTTCAGTCCTTCTTCCACAAACAACCAGTACGGGCTCACCGCAAAGACGTTGTTACGTCCGATATCGGCTTCTTCGAACTGTTCCGTATTGCCGCTTTTACGCGCCTTGGTTACGAAATCGCTCAGTGCTCGCAGGGAGGATGGCGCTTTGTCTAAGCCGCGCATCAGTACCGCAGCGCCTTCCAGATTTTCCAGGGTACGGCTTTGTTCGAAGATAGCTTTAACGTCGGTGTTCATGGTGTTTCTCCGCTTTAGTTATTGTGTCGCGAGGTTCGTTGCTTGCTGTAAATCCAGTTAAACACACCCCGTACAGGTGACGAAGCGTATTTGGGGACAAAATGTCTCTTTTTTTTCTCTTTAACAAAAAAGCCCTGCAATCCAGTGATTACAAGGCTTTGGCACGAGTTGTCAGAGTTTAGATGGCGACGTTATTCTATTTTGACTGCATTTTTCATCAAAATTGCCATCACTTCACTCAGCTTTGAACTCTTACCTTCCGTGTATGAACCCCACGGGATGAACGGACTTGAGGTTTTGTCGTTTAATACAACGCCAGCAGGGCATCGCCATGCAGTTGGCTCTTTTGAGTCGGGTTCCCATTTCACGAGAAGTACCGGCTGATTACAGTCGATATCATTAATAGCTGGGATCATCTGGTAAGAAAGCACACCGGCTTTATCCCCACTGAAGAACGTCAGGTGTTTATACGCACTGGTAACGGCGACTACGCCAGCTAAGAGGCTTACGATCATGAAGCTTAGGTTTAGGATGTTGTAGCTCAGGCGTTTTTGCTTAAGATACTTCCCTGTCAGAACTGAGAATAAGATAGCCAACAATCCGCCTGCTCCAGTTGACCAAACGGAAATAGATTGCATATAGGAAGTCAAACCATGATACCTGTTGATTTGTTCAACAAACATAAATTGCATAAAATCAGCCGTCACAGGCATCGATATCATGAAAACCGTAAACATCATTATAACTATAAATATGAATGAATAGTGGTCACGGTAACCCGGGCGAGGATAAATTATCTCACTGGATTGATAAATCCATACGGAGAGTGATACAAACGTAAATAGAAAAATAAGGATGAAGTACATCTGGTATTCCTCTTAGAGTGTCTATCTGTAGATTCTTTTATTTAATTCAGCTCTGAAAAATGCATACAAAAACTGCCATCCATCACCATGTGCCGTTCTGTAATTTTTTTCAGGGAGTACCGGAAAACCATATTTAAAATTATTTTTCCCAGTATGACGCTGGCAAAAATGCGCTAGTTCATGTGCTACAACGCCTTTGATATGATCCAGCTGATTGATTGAATAAAACGCTCCGATGTCCTTATTCTGCTCTATATGTGCATATTCATGGTAGCGGTAGCGCGGTGTATCACTGTCAGGATAAATGGACGATGGTGAAATTGTAATCGCCCGCCCGCCGCCCCATGAATTTTTGGCATTCCAGTTAACTCGAACTTCAGGCTCGGGGCCGGTGAAACCATAAAACTGACGATAGAGATGCATAAGGTGGCTGGAGTACAGGAAAGCAACTTTCTCTGCTGTTACGATTCGAGAAATGCCATAGCGAGCTACAGCTTTATCTCTGGCTGTCAGAACGGGTGTTTTCACTCGTGGGGAGAATAATTTTGTTGGGCTGAATAGCCAGGCTTCTGAATCGTCATCAGGCATATCCAGTATCACCTGAATTTCTTCAGGTGATCCAACTCGTTGATGCCACCTTTCAAGATTATCGCCCACTTCACTCAGGCTGATTAAATCATCGGCATTCTCGTAGAATAACCAGATTAGCGTTCCTCGTGGGAGTGCTCTCTCAGCTGCAATATGTGAGCGGATAATTTGACGTGGAGTCATGGCGATTCCAGATAATTAATAAGGCTTACTTTACTTGTCCCCATGTCCTCAATACCAAAACGGATGATATCAATCTCCCCTGCCCCCTGACGGTATGCAGCTACCAGTTCTTCTATTGTTTTTGCGCGTTTCATACGCTCATTGAATTCAGCCGATTGATGAACTTGCTTGATTACAACAGCAAGGCCAGATCGCATTCCAACACGAGTAAACCAGGCCAGCTCCCGCAGCTCAGTTTCATCCAATGATGATAATTCACGCCCGGAAAGGCTTTTCAATAATTCAGCAAGCTTGGTTATTTCAAACAAGCCGTATGAAGGCGGTAGTGTGAGTATATTCAGCGACTCCCAATTCATAATCTCGCGGAATGTCGGCTTATTTATTGAATTTTTAGTTAGGGGGCCAAGGAACTCAGAAAAAAGTTTATTTTTATCCTGTTCCAATACGGTTAGAATATTTTGGTTGAGTGGTATTCGCAGCACTTCCCCACTGCTGATATCATCGTCTTTCGGCTTATTCATCAGAAGCTCTTCTTAATTTTCGAAGCTGGATACAGCTTTGCGAATTTCACGTTTTGCCTGCTGACGGGCGCGGTGCTTGCTTACACGAAGAGAACTATCGTATGCATTGTTTTTACGATAGCCACGTGAGCGGCACAGCGAGCAGGTGCAGCCATCTACTGAATAGAAAATCCCAAACGGTTTCATGAAGATCACCCTTAAACCAGATAATGAATATTCATCATAGCCTGGGTTAATTGGGTGACGAATAGTTAAGGAGTCCGTTTTGCTGGGGTTTTTACACTATCAGTGATTGAGTCGATGAGGTCGGGAATGGAAATGAGCTTTCTGCCAAAGAATAGTTTTCGTCTGGCTTCAATCTCGTAGCGGAAGGGTTCAATAATTTCATCGTCATGCATGATAACGAAACGATAGCCGTTATTAAGGAGTTTATGCAGCTTGTTTGTTTTTTTCTTATGGGGCTTAGCTTAAACATTGTTATCAACTTCTCATCGTGATCACCTGAGTTGTTATAACACAGTTATTTCCGACACGCTGCTGCTTTTGCTGAAGAACTCGGATTGCTTGGGGCTGGGCCAGCAGGTTGTATGCCGGGCGAACCCGGCATCGTTATCATAGGGCTTTATCTTTGCCCTTTCGTTCTATCCCACGAAACATCGCGCATTTCCGCACAATATCCAGTGTCGGGATGCTACCACTCCCCTGCTCTTTCACGCTCATTCGCAATGCGAGTCTTAGTAACATCTTGATGTCACGTGGTGGAAGTTCAGGGTAAGTGCTTACAAGTGATCTGACCAGTTCATCAGGAATGTTCACGCCAAAATTCTCACCCATAATCTTCCAGATCTTTTGAGCATCTGATTTCTCCGGCACATCATAGTGAATGATTGCCGCGCATCTTGGTATGATAGCCTCGTCGATGTCATTACCCCGGTTGCTTGTCATGAACATCAACCCATCGAAATACTCCAGTGTACGGAGGAACTCCGCAACGATGGCATTTTGAGTCAGTGATGCTCCACGCTGCATGACAAACACATCGGCTTCGTCCAGAAGCAGGACACAGTTCCAGCGTTTAGCCCGGGTCAGAATCGTCCGCAGATTTTTCTCAATGTCATCGGCGTTGGTTCCCAGTGCGCCAGCGTGAATTGAGTACAGGGGCCGTTCAATGACCTCTGCATACACTTCAGCAGTTAATGTCTTCCCAAGTCCGGGTGCGCCCACGCACATGATGATGTTACCCGCGCTTTTCCCTTCGACAATATCGCTGGTGAAAGCGCTGATATCCGTGGTCAGTATATCGAGTAAATCACGGTGGTCTTCCGGCAAAACCATCTTTTTTGGCAGTTCTTTATCATACTTGTATGGTTCTACGTTATTGGCATGTATCCAGATAAAGTCTTGCAGCGAGAGATCAAAATAACGCTGCACAGGAATTTCGGGTAAAAGACCAAACTGGTCATCTTCAAAAAGAGGCGACTCCACTTCTGCACCGTAGGCATCGCACTCACTATCAGGCAAATCGTGAATCAGTTTATGCCCTGCTATTTCCAGATTCCGGTCGCTGTAGCTATACGATTCCATTCTGACAGCCCTGCCGGTTGCTTTAAACTGATTGCCAAATTGCCCGTCGACCACTTCCTTAAACCGCGTGAGTTGTTCCAGGTACTCTTGTTTCAGCTCATGCGTTTCATGATAGATATCACGGTCGGCCAGTGTCTTAGCGACACTGCGCCGCGCCACCTCATTAGGCTCGAAATTCAGGGCGGTAAGCTGGGTTCCGTAAACCTTTTTGGAGTGCGAATATTCGCCGAACCCATACCAGCTGATTTGTACCAATAGTGATGGGGGACGGTCAGAGTTTTTTTCTGATTTTACTTCTTTTATTGCTGTAACAAGACCGGGGTACAGGTTGCCGTCATGACCGCGTCGGTATATCCAGCCATCAATTCGATTTGACTTCAGATATTGTAGTAACACACGACCGAATGCCGGAAAACTGCTGACAGGCTTATTGAAATCACCTTCCAGTGCAGTGATGATCGATTCAAGAGCTCGTCGATTTTTTGACTCTCCATCACCACGACATGCCTGCAAAAGCTCATTCAGATCATCCCGCGATAAACATAGCGGATCGACGGCAATCTCATCGTCAGAACTACGGTGGCTATAACGATTACGTAAAGCCTCAAATGTTGGGCTTGTGGTAGCTTTTAGTGTTTCTGTTTTTATCGTGAGTGCCATAGCCGTCCTCGTCTGAAATTTACTTTGATATGCCTTATGTTCACATGGAAGGAGTAACTTCGAACGCATTAGGAACTCTGATCCGTGAGCCTATTTCCAGTTTAATGGTTGCCTTTACGTATTCACCCTCCTTCAGATAGGTGATGTCTTGGTTATGAAATGTTGACTTTTCATGTGTGGCCCACCATTCCATAGAGCTTGGGATTTTTAACGTTAGCCCAAGGTGTTCAGTGAGATAGCATACTCCCATGTTTGAGTAGGTCTTAACCGGGTTTGGGTAGAATTGAAAGTTGCCCTCTACGAGACAATTAGTACGAGGATCGATGAACGACAGGAAAACGCTAAAAGTACCCTGACGTTTTAGCTCGGCGTAAGCCTCAAGAATCGTGAAACGCTTTAATGCGTCATTTGAAAACAGGGTGACAATTTTTTCCGCAAACATAACAACCTCATAGTCTGTTTTTTTCTATTATCAACCGATGTCCCCTCCTGACGAATAGGTTTACAGGCAAAAAAAACTGCACCATAAGGTGCAGTTTCGATAATCAAGCAATGGCGAATTGTTATTTTTCGCTACTCAGTTTATCCGTAATGAATGCTTCAATTTCTGCCATGAGCTCGGTACTCATTCGGTTAAATTCAAAGCGAACTTTACGGCCTGATGCATTTTTGCTGATACGGGCGTATTTGTCCTTATTGGCAAAATTAGCCAGATCACGGGTTTCCCAACTTTTTGCCGGTGGCTTTTCAGCGAGTAATTCAACCGCCTTCGTGATCTTCTCCATGACAATTTTCTGCGCTTCCGGGATATCACTGATGTCCAGATTAGCAGTTTCATCTTTCACCTTATCAACTACATCTTCAAGAATGAAAAGATTGCTTTCTACATATTTCTGAAGTTTGGACAACCGGCTATAGAAGGAATTTGGGATCCCTTCATAATCCGGGAACAGTGCAATCAACGAACCGTCGATGCGAGCTGCCTGAATGCGCTTGAAGACTGATACATGGCTGATGCCAAGGAAGAGGGCGAGCTCTTCATTTTTAGTGAAGCCGTTCTCCTGCATTAGTTCCAGATATTGAAGTCCAACTTCGCGGTAGGAAAATCTGCGTGACGTTTGCGCTGCGGTAATGATTGCCTTAATGTCCTCCGGTGATAGCTCATCCGGCAGAACCCATAGTGGCAGATCTTTTTGAGCCTCAATGCAACAAAAGCGTCTGCGGCTACCTTCAATAAGCAGGTATACACCGTCGCGTTTGACGGCAACACCCTCAGTATCAACACCCCTTGACTCAATTTGTTCCAGGATATCGCGTACTGCGTTTATGCTCAGTGCTTCCTGATTTCGCGGGTTCATTGGGTGAACGGCGGTCTCTGTAGCGACATTTTCCGCCGCTACCGTGACGTGCTCAGCTTCCATTTTACGCCCGTTATGAAGGGTAAAAAGTTTCTTCATGCGAGGAGGCGTTTTAAGGTTAGCCAACCCGGAACGGTGGCCTACATCGGTTCGCTTTGGCGCATTTAGATAACGGGATTTATCGTTTCCGATATGCTGTTCATCACTCACGCGTTAACTCCTTCCTTCGCTGAAAAACTTTTAATCTCATTAATAAACTGCTGGTATACGGCCATTACTGATTCTTCGGCTATATCCAGTTGTTTTGGCGAACACAACTCTTCCGATTTTTTAATATCGAGAACTGACCTACCTCGTGACGCAGCTGCTTTGAATGCTTCAGAGTTTTTGATGTTGGTTGCCATAAACAGGTCTTGAACGGTACGAATTAACTTATCGAGGACAATTTTTTCGTATGGGCTTTTATCATCAACGTTAACGGCCAGAACTTTAAACCACTTAATATTTTCCCCTTTATTTGGGGACTGGCGGAATCGCTCACTGATCGTCAGCATGAAATCAGTTGTTGATGCATAGTCGTATTCTCGCGGAGACACCGCGACAAGAATACCGTCTGCGGCTTCGTCTGCGGCCCAGATAATTGGTGAATCTTCAGGAGGGGTATCGAAGATTATAAGGTCATACTTAGCTTTCAGGACTGGCATAATCACTTCTTTGAATCGCAGCAACAACGCGGTGCGATCTTCTTTATTACATTGCCAGTATTTATCTTTGAATCTTGCATCGGTAGGGAACGCAGTAATTACATCCAGATTCGGCAGGTGGGTTGAGAACGGCATATTCTCAATGATTTCCGCTTCAGAGTAGCCCATGTCGAGATATTTTTTATATTCTGAATCATCTTCATATACGCCCAGGATAGCGTCGATAGCAGTCAAGAATACGTCATCTTCAGAGACGCTTTGAATCATACCGCTACCAATAGAACCTTGCGGATCCCATTCAACCACTAAAACTCTGGCGTTTAACTGGAGATCAAGCGCAGCTGCAACAGCCAGAGCCACAGAACTCGTGCTTTTACCCGTCCCCCCTTTGTGGTTCTGAGTAATGATAGCGCGGCTATGATAGTAGTCTCTATAGCGTGGATAACCGAGGGCATCCATTATATTCTGGACATCCCAGCGAGTATAAAGGTGGTTTTTGTTCTGATAAATGGGCTGGCCCACTAGCTGCTTCTCTTCGAGATCAGCAAGAATCTTATTGAAGGTTACTCGGGACTTGCCGAAAAAATCGGACAGATTTTTTTTATTCAGGCAGTGGTTATAGATCAGGCGATCCACACCCTCCACACTGTCATCTGATACAGATACCCGGGATGAAGCCATTAACGATTCTTTCAGTGAAATTTGTTCGGACTTCATGCGTTGCCCGACAAGGGCAATTTTATCTATTAGATTCATTCTCTTTATACCCTCAATCCTGAAGTATGGATTTAAACGC